>JBDHHL010000462.1:0-3861 GCA_039589375.1 Gemmatimonadota bacterium
ACGACTCGTCCTTTCGGCCTTGGTCATGTTGTCAGCCTGCGGCGAGGCGACGGAACGATCCGAGACACCCGCCACGCTCCAGCTGCCGCAGGGCGCCGAAGCGTTCTCGCTGCTAGGCGACACGCTCTATCCGCCCGACCTCCCCGCTGAGGCCCTGGCGGATCGGCAGGCGAAACTCGCAGAAGCGCTAGCGGATTACGAAGCCGACCCCAACGACGCCGACGCCATCATCTGGCACGGCCGCCGCACGGCCTACCTCGGCGAGTACCGGAAGGCGATCGCCATCTACGGCGAAGGCATCGCGAAGCACCCGAGCGACGCGCGAACCTACCGGCATCGCGGGCACCGCCACATCAGCGTCCGCCAATTCGACGATGCCATCGCGGACCTGCAGCGCGCGGCAGAGCTGATCGCCGGCAGCGAGGACGAGATCGAGCCGGACGGCATGCCGAACGCGCGAAACATCCCGACCAGCACATTGCACTCGAACATCTGGTACCATCTCGGGCTCGCCTACTACCTGAAGAACGACCTGGAGAACGCGCTGCGGGCCTACCGCCAGTGCCTGGCCGTCTCGCGCAACCCGGACATGCTGGTGGCGACTTCGCACTGGCTCTACATGACGCTGCGGCGGCTGGGACGCGAGGACGAGGCGGCGGCGGTGCTCGAGCCCATCACATCCGGGATGGACATCATCGAGAATGGCAGCTACCACCGGCTGCTGCTCATGTACAAGGGCGAGCTGTCCGTGGAGGCGCTACTGGAGGCGGCCGAAGCCGCCGGGGGCCTGGAGAACGCCACCCTCGGATACGGCATCGGCAACTGGCACTTCTACAACGGGAGACCGAAACAGGCGGAGGCGGTGTTCCGTACTATCCTGCAAGGATCCCAATGGGCAGCATTCGGCTATATCGCTGCGGAGGCAGACTTGGCGCGGCCGGGTGGATAGCGGCGTCCGGAACGCCGGGCACGGCTCTATCGCTCCGGGCAGCCTTCGTGGCGCCTTGCGTGTCTAATAAGGCGGATTCTGCTACAATCCAGAGATCGCACTAACCACCACTCAATCGTGAGGTCAGCGATGCGCAAACTCGTATCCAGCTTCGCGTTACTGGCTCTATGTGCCGGAACGCTGCAAGCGCAGGTGAACGCCCGGATGTTCCGCTATCCGGACGTCTCCAACACGCACATCACGTTCGTGTACGCAGGCGACATCTGGGTCGCCCCCAAGACAGGCGGCACCGCCCAGCGCCTCAGCTCGCCCCGTGGCGAGGAGACTTTCCCGAGGTTCTCGCCGGACGGACAGACCATCGCCTTCAGCGGCAATTACGACGGGAACCAGGACATCTACACCGTTCCCACTATGGGCGGCGAGCCGACCCGGCTCACCTACCACCCGATGGGCGACCGCGTGATCGACTGGTACCCCGACGGCGGCGGGATTCTGTTCGCCTCGTCCCGAGAGAGCGGTCGGCAGCGCTACAGCCAATTCTTCCGGGTCCCCGGCGGCGGTGGGTTGACAGAGAAGCTGCCCGTGCCCTACGGCGAGTTCGGTGCCGTCTCGCCGGACGGTGAATGGCTGGCGTACCTGCCCATCGCACGGGACTTCCGCCTCTGGAAGCGCTACCGCGGCGGCATGGCGCCGGACATCTGGCTGTTCAACCTCAGGGATAACTCCTCGCGCAACGTCACCAACAGCATAGAGAACGAGAGCCAGCCCATGTGGTACGGGCGCACGCTCTTCTACATCTCCGACGCGGGGCCGAATCAGCGCCACAACATTTGGGCCTACGACCTGGACTCGGGGACACCGCGCCAGATCACCCAGTTCAGCGACTTTGACATTCACTTCCCGGCCATCGGAACCTCCGACATCATCTTCGAGGCCGGCGGCCGTCTGTACCTGCTGGACCTCGCTACGGAACGGTATAGCGAGGTGAACATCGATGTCGTCACCGACCTGGCGACGTTGAAACCGCGCACCGAGAACGTCGCGCAGCTGATGTTCGGCGGCGGGATCTCGCCGACCGGGAAGCGAGCGATAGCCGAGGCTCGCGGCGACATCTTCTCACTGCCGGCGGAGCACGGCCCGATACTCAACCTGACCGCTAGCTCCGGGGTAGCCGAGCGTTACCCGAGCTGGTCACCCGACGGCAAGTACATCGCCTACTGGAGCGACCGTTCCGGTGAGTACGAGCTTTACATCCGGCCGACGAACGGCGCAGGCGACGAAGAGAAGCTCACGTCGATGGGCCCCGGCTACAAGTACACGCCTTACTGGTCGCCGGACAGCAAGAAGCTGGCATTCGTCGATCAGGCGAAAGTCATCTACTACTACGATCTCGAGCGGCGTCGCGTTACCGAGGTCGATCAGGACATGTGGATGAGTCACGGCGGGTTGGCCGGCTTCGCCGTAAGCTGGTCGCCGGACAGCCGCTGGATGGCGTACTCGCGCGGACTGGGCCATCGTGGCAATGCGGTCTTTCTCTACGACACGCAGGACGGCCAGCTTCACCAGGCGACGTCCGGTTATTACTCGAGCTTCGGGCCGACGTTCGACCCGGACGGCAAGTTTCTCTACTACTACTCGAACCGAACATTTAGACCGTCTTACAGTGACTTCGACAACTCGTGGATCTACCCGAACGCCACGAATATCGTCGCCGTAGCTCTGAACTCCGATGTCCCTTCACCGCTGGCGCCGCGCAACGACGAGGAAGAGGCGAAAGAAGAGGGCGAGGGCGAGGGCGAGGGCGAAGCGAAGGAAGGGGAAGAAGCGGGTGAAGACGACAAGGCCGTGAACATCGAGCTCGAGAACTTCGAGCAGCGTCTGGTCGTGCTACCACCGGACGCCGGGAACTTCGGCGACCTGCAGGCGGTCTCCGGCAAAGTCGTCTTCCGGCGCACCCCCAATACGGGATCGGGCGATGAAGACAGCCCGATCATCTTCTACGACCTGAAGGAGCGCGAAGAGAAGACGATCGTTGGGGATGCCGATGGCTTCCAGATTTCCGCCGATGGCAAGAAGATGATCGTCGTGAACGAGCGGAGGGTCGCCATCATCGATGTGGCACCGAACCAGAAGCTGGACAAGCCGCTCCGTACGAACGAGATGGAGGCCATGATCGATCCGCGGGCGGAATGGCGTCAGATCTTCTCGGACGCGTGGCGGTTCCAGCGCGATTTCTTCTACGATCCCAACATGCACGGCGTCGATTGGGACACGATGCGCGAGCAGTACGGCCGCCTAATCGAGGACGCGGTCACGCGCTGGGACGTCAACTACGTGCTCGGCGAGCTCATCGCGGAGTTGAACTCGTCGCATACCTACCGCGGTGGCGGCGACCAAGAGACGGCTCCGCAGCGTCCCGTCGGTACGCTTGGCGTAGACTGGTCCGTACAGAACGGTTTCTATCGGATCGAGAAGATCGTCCGCGGCGCGCCCTGGGATGCCGATGTACGCTCACCTCTGGCTGAACCGGGCGTCAAGGTGAACGAGGGCGATTACGTGCTGGCGGTGAACGGCGTGCCGTTCGACACGTCCAAGGATCCTTGGGCCGCGTTCGAAGGTCTGGCCGGCAGGACGGTAGCGCTCACGGTGAACGACCGGGCATCCATGGACGGAGCGCGCGAGGTTCTGGTCGAGACTCTGCGCGCGAACCAGGAGACAAGGCTCCGCCACCTAGCGTGGATCGAGTCGAACCGGAAGCGCGTCGAAGAGGCGACGGACGGGCGCGTCGGGTACGTCTACGTCCGCAGCACCGGGATCGACGGCCAGAACGAGCTGGTCCGCCAGTTCAGCGCGCAGTTCGACAAGGCCGGCATGATCGTAGACGAGCGCTTCAACAGCGGCGGCCAGATCCC
>JBDHHL010000463.1:0-3859 GCA_039589375.1 Gemmatimonadota bacterium
GGTGGTATAATTGCCATCATGGAGGTATAATCATGGTCCGCGCTCAGATTCAGTTCACGGAGGAGCAGTTGCAGGCGCTGCGTGCCCGCGCGGCGCAATTGAATGTCTCCGTATCCGAAGTCGTTCGGCGGGCGGTGGAAGCTTGGGTGAGACCCGGCCTAACTCCGTCGCCTGATGAAGTGAGGCGGCGAGCCTTGGTGGCGGCGGGCCGGTTCGCGTCCGGTGAGACAGACGTTGCGCGAGAGCATGACCGCTATCTATCAGAGGCCTTCGATTCGTGACCGTCTTCGTCGACACTTCAGCGCTCTACGCGGTGCTCGATCGCGATGACGACTTTCATTCTGCGGCTAGGGAGGTTTGGATCCGACTCCTCTCCGGCGGGGAATCGCTGGTCACCAGCAACTATGTCGTTTTGGAGTGTTTTGCTCTCGTCCAGAACCGACTAGGCATGGACGCTTTAGGTGTATTCAGCGATGACGTATTGCCCGCTATGAGCGTTCTTTGGACAGCGGAGGAGGACCATTCCAGCGCAGCTCAGGCTGTGTTGGCAGCGGGCCGCCGCGATCTGAGTCTCGTTGACTGCTCTAGTTTTATCTTAATGCGACAAGCAGGGATACGTACGGCCTTCGCCTTCGACAAGCATTTCGCTGAGCAGGGATTCGAGATTCTGCCGAGCTGAGCTGCACGCCGCGTAGGTCTATCCCTCCTAACCTGCATGTCGGGCTGCGGCCCTGCTGCTGTCGGCCACCACAAGCGCCGACAGCGTCACCGCACGCAGGCCACGCTGTTGCAATTCGGGCAGCATGCGCTCCAGCGCGGCGACCGTGCGGTGTCCCCGCCCGCCGCCGTCGTGGAGCACGATCACCGAGCCGGCGCGCGCCTTGCGCAGGACGTGGTGGACGGAGAAGGCGGAGGAGGCGATCGCCGAGTCGTAGGGATAGACGGAGCCGAGCGCGCAACGGTAGCCGTGTTTCTCGATGATCGACAGCATCGCATCGTCGTACCAGCCGCTGCCCGGCCTGACCCAACGCACCTCGGCGAAGCGCGAGAGCACCGAGTCGGCCTCGAGCAGCGCGGCCTCGAATTCGGCGCTCGACAGTCGGTTGCTCGGCCGGTCTCGCGTCATGTGATTGCCCAGCTCGTGCCCCGCCTCGACCATCTCCTTCACCAGCTCCTCGTTCCCCTGCACGCGATCGCTGATCAAGAAGAACGTGGCCTTCGCCTCGTGCCTTTTCAGCAGGTCGAGGATTGCGCGCGTGGTCTCCTCGTCGGGACCGTCATCGATGGTCAGCGCGACGAGCGGCTCGTTCGTCTTGACGAAGTACAAGACCCGCGGCGAGCGGCGCGCCAGGGCGTCCACCAGCCAATGCGGTTGCAGCACGAGGACGGCGGTCGCCGCGGCAGCGGCGGCGAGGCAACCCAGGGTAGTCCATATCGCGATCATCGGCCAACTGCGTTTCACGCCTCACCGTTAGCGTTCTGGCCGGCCGCGGTCAACCGCTGACCGTGGCCTTGTCTGGTCTGACGGCCAATGGGGCACTTGTGGCTGTCCTCGCTATCGCCAATCATTACGTACCCCTTCCAGAGCATGATCACTCGTGCCGTGTGTTCATGGGTGCCTCGAACGTGATCTGTGGATTGATGCAGCGTTGCGGACCCGAGGTACGTGTACCCGATACGCGGGAGGTCGTCTCATGAGTTGCTGTAAGGAAAGAACGCTGCTGTCTCGAGTAGTCCTGGCCCTTACTCTCACGCTGCCGTTGTCGCTGATGACGGTCGCCTGCTCGCAAGAGCAAGCCGGCCAGGAGGCGCAGGAGGAACTCATGCCGCCGCCGACGGCGAAAATAATACCCTTCGAGCTGGAAAAGCACGGCGACGTTCGTGTGGACGAGTACTACTGGTTGCGCGAGCGCGAGAACCCGGAAGTCATCGCCTACCTCGAGGCGGAGAACGAATACACCGAGGCCGTGATGGCCGGCACCAAAGATCTGCGGGAGAAGCTGTTCGAGGAGATCAAGGGCCGCATCAAACAGACGGATCTTTCGGTCCCGTTCAAGCTGGACGACTACTTCTACTACACGAAGACCGAGGAAGGGAAAGAGTACCCCATCTACGCGCGCAAGAAGGGGTCACTCGAAGCGGACGAGCAGATCATGATCGACGTGAACGAGGTGGCCGAGGGCCACGGTTTCACGTCGGTGCCGCGGCCGAGGGTCAGCTACGGGCAGGACATCATGGCCTTCGCGGCGGACACGGTGGGCCGCCGCTTTTACACGATTCGCTTCAAGAACCTCGATACCGGACAGCTGCTCGATGACAAGATCGAGCCCGTGACGTCGAACATGGCGTGGGCCAACGACAATCGCACGCTGTTCTACACCAAGCAGGATCCGGTTACGCTGCGTAGCTACCAGGTCTACCGTCACGTGCTCGGGACCGATCCGGCGGACGACGAACTGGTCTACGAGGAACCCGACGAGGAGTTCGGCTGCTACGTCCAGAAGACGAAATCGAAGCGGTACATCATCATCGGCTCCTACCAGACTCTGAGCAACGAGTACAGGTACCTCGCTGCCGACGATCCCGCCGGCGAGTTCATGGTCTTCCTGCCTCGAGAGCCCGAGCACGAGCACAACATCGACCACTTCGGCGACCACTTCTACATCCGCACCAACGATGGCGGCGCGGAGAACTTCAAGCTGATGCGGACGCCGGTCGACCGCACCGGCAAGTCGAACTGGGAGGATGTGATCCCCCACAGGGACGACGTTCTGCTCGAGTACGCTGAAATCTTTCGCGATCATCTAGTCATCGCCGAGCGCAAGGAAGGGCTCGTGCAGATGCGCGTCCGCCCCTGGTCCGGCGAAGACGAGCACTACCTCGATTTCGGCGAGCCGGCATACCTGGCGTATGTGAGCACGAACCCGGACATCGACACCAACATCCTCCGCTACGGCTACACTTCGATGACCACTCCGAATTCCGTGTTCGACTACAACATGGACACGCGGGAGAAGGAGCTTCTGAAGCAAGAGGAAGTTCTGGGTGGCTTCGATTCCGCCGACTACGTGACCGAGCGGCTGTACGCGCCCGCTCGCGACGGCGTCCGCGTTCCGGTCTCCGTCGTCTACCGCAAGGGAACGGAGAAGAACGGAGACAACCCGCTGCTGCTGTACGCCTACGGCTCTTACGGGTCGAGCATGGATGCCACGTTCAGCTCGCCGCGCCTCAGTCTCATCGACCGCGGCTTCGTCTACGCCATCGCTCATGTGCGTGGCGGTGAAGAGATGGGCCGCCAGTGGTACGAAGACGGAAAGCTGCTCAACAAGAAGAACACGTTCAACGACTTCATCGACGTGGCCGAGTTCCTGGTCGACGAGGGCTACTCGAATCCAGGCAAGCTATTCGCCCAGGGCGGCAGCGCGGGCGGTCTGCTGATGGGTGCGATCACGAATATGCGGCCCGACCTGTTCAAGGGCGTACTTGCTTTGGTACCGTGGGTTGACGTGATCACGACCATGCTGGATGAGAGCATCCCGCTCACCACCAGCGAGTACGACGAGTGGGGTGATCCCAACGACGAACAGTACTACCACTACATGCTCTCGTACTCGCCCTACGATAACGTGGAGAAGAAGGACTACCCGAACCTATTGGTCACGACGGGGCTGCACGACTCGCAGGTGCAGTACTTCGAGCCCGCCAAGTGGGTGGCGAAGCTGCGGGCGGTGAAGACCGACGATAACCGGCTACTGCTCAAGACGAATATGGAGGCGGGACACGGCGGTGCTTCGGGCCGCTACAAGCGCTACGAGCAGATCGCGTTCCAGTACGCGTTCATGTTCGATCTGCTCGGGAT
>JBDHHL010000464.1:0-3852 GCA_039589375.1 Gemmatimonadota bacterium
GGGTCGTACGTGATAGTTGATCCTCCGTCGATTCCGTAGTGGAGGAAGTTGAAGGTACCGGGCTCGGCCAATTCCTTGAAACCGAAGTAATCGCCGCTGGCGGTGTAGGGCTGCGCCCAAAGCTGCAGTGAGAGGTTGGGCGATAGGGCCACGTCCGCACGCACCGTCAGGTCGAGACTCGTCTGGACGAGCTCGCTGAAGAGGTACCGTCCACCGTACGTAGCGGTCGCCAGCTCATCCCGACGCTGGGTCACGTAGAACCCCATCGAGTGGCTCTTGCTGTAGCCGGGTCTCACCTCGAAGTTGACCGCACCGCCCGGCCGGATATCGATCTCGAACGCCGTGTGGAGTCCCCAACCGTCGTACCGGTTCCTAGCATAGCTAGTATGCACATCGACGGACACCGGCTTGCGGAAGTCGGTTCCTACGCCGCCACCGATGTTCCACTGCCGCGGGCGTTCCATGAGCGGCCCACCGCGCGTCGATTTATCGCTCTGCGTCGTGAAGCTGTAATTCCCACTCAGGTTGAAGCGCCAGTAGTTGAGGAACTGGCCGCCGAAGCCGGAGTATGCCGAGCGCATTTGCGCCGTACCGCCGAAGTTCCATGTCTGTGCGAACGTGCTGCTGATCCAGAAGTTCCGGAAGACATCGCCGGGGGTCAGCCAGCGACGCTGCACGCGTATGCCCGAGAAGATCCGGTCGACCGTCGTTTCGAAGCCGGCATCGTTGATCTCGAGTCCCGGCGAGTAGGCGAACAGGTCGGTTCCGTAAGTCCAGTTGCCGGATACCTTGCCCAGCTGCATGGAGGCGGCGTAGCCGGTCAGACTGGTCGCCGTCGTATCGAGGGCCACGTAGCCCTGGTCGGGACGCTGGTAGTATCGGGCGGACGACAGTTGCACCTGCGTGATCGCGTAGGGGTCGCCTCGGATGTGTGAGGCGCTTAGCGAGCCGTTGAACGCGAAGCGGTTTCCAGCGAATCGGTGAAAGAAGTCGATGCCACCGGTAAAGGCCGAGGAGCGGAGGTAGTTGAAGGCCGGGTCTGAGATGTCGCGAACGACGCTCGTTCCCAGGATCCCGATGCCGCTCGCGCCGTCCCTGAGGTCTCTTCTCAGGCTGACGACGGCGTAGTTGGTGAGCGGCTCGACGATCTCGTTTCGCGTGGCGCCTTCGGAGTTCACCACCTGGGCGTACTCGCGCGCGGTCAGCGCATCGAGCACGCCGATCGACCAGCCGCCCGTCTTCCCCGAGAGCTTGGCCGCGCCGATTATTCTGGTAGCGATGGGGTGGTCGACGTAGCCGTTCGGCTCGGATATCGAGCGCGAAGGTGACCGGCCGACTCTGCGCGAGTAGAAGAGCTGCGGCGCGCCAAAGACGAAGCCTCCACTTCCGGCGCCAAAACGGAAGATGTCGGCGCCCTCCACAAAGAAGGGGCGACGCTCCGGGTAGAAAGTCTCGAAGGCCGACAGGTTGACCACGGCGGGGTCGGCTTCGACCTGGCCGAAGTCAGGGTTGATCGTGGCGTCGAGGGTAAGGCCACTAGTGAGCCCGTATTTCAGATCCAGGCCCAAGGCTGCGTCATAGGCGCCCCCCTGGATGAACGGGTTTCGCGGGTCGCCCCCCTTCTGATACCCGGCTGTGCCCACGGTGTAGGGGAGCACTTCCAACCGTCGTGGCGGTGGGATATCGCGGAGGCCGAGCAGGTGGCCGAGGTGGGACGCGTACCCTTGTTCCGTATTAGGCACCCAGCTCCACCTGGCGCGCTCGTTCTTCCGGAAGATTCCGCGGCTGAAGTTGATCCCCCAAACCTGCTCGGCTTCACCCGAGAAGCGTAGCTGCGAGAAGGGGATTCGCATCTCGACGACCCAGCCGAGAGAGTCGACGCGGGTGGCGGCAGCCCACACAGGCTCCCACGAGTGGTCGGCCTCGCGGTCATCGTTGGTCGCGATGGCGTCGCTACGGACGCCGGCCGGATTCACGCTGAAGCGGAAGGCCGTTCGGTGGTCGTGATACGAGTCGATGACGACGTAGAAATCATCGCTCGATGTGTAGCTGTCGCGTCGCCCCAGCCTGCGGGCGATCATACCAGGTTCGCGGTCGTAGAGTCGGGCGGCGATGTAGAGCGCGCTGCGGTCGTACGCGACGCGGACCTCCGAACGCTCGCTCGGCTCGGTCCCGTCGTTGGGCGTCACCTGGATGAAGTCCGTCACGATCATTGCATCCCGCCACGCGGCGTCGTCCAGACGCCCGTCCAGGTCGGGGGGCTCCTGTACGTAGCTTGCCACGACTTGAGGAGGGACTCGGCCGCCGTTGTGTTCCAGGACAGCAGATGCAACGTGGTCGGCCGTGTCGGACGGAGCCGCCACGACCTGGAGCGCTAGTGCCAGGCCGGCTAGATGCATGTGCGATTATCCCGGTGCTCGGTGCCAATTCTTTAGACGCCGCACAGGTCGCAAGGGTTGCGCCAGAATGATCGACCCTGAGTAGTCCGAACTGGCAACGGCCAAACGGCAAGCCAATCGGAGGTATCAGCTTGCTGCCGTGCCTCGAGGGCCCGTACGAGCCGTTCGTTTCCGGACAGATCTGTGCCACAGGCGGACACAATCATTGCCTTATTGGTTTAGGTCATCCTTGATCTTGGGCGTGTCTCTACAAGGAGACGGCCAGCCGTTGTGGTATCCGATTTGCCTTTTGTCGGATCGATAGCGGTCTTGCCCATTGGATTCGTCATGACCCCGGAGGCGGTTGATGGATGCGATTCTGCGGGACGTTCGTTACGCGCTTCGCACGCTGCGTAGAAACCCGGTGTTCACTCTGGTGGCGCTCGTAACGATCGCCCTCGGCGTAGGTGCGAACACGGCGATCTTCAGCGTGGTACACGCCGTGCTTCTCAGACCGCTTCCTTTCGGGCAACCTGATCATCTCGTGCAGATCTGGGAAACGAGGGTAGAGCGCGGCTGGAACAGGGCTTCGCCCACAGAGGCGAACTTCTGGGACCTACAAGAGCTGAACCGGACCTTCGAGGATATTGGCGCGTACCGGTTTGGTAGCGCCAACCTGACCGGCTTTGGCTTCCCGCAGCGACTGAGGACTGGGTTCGTTACAGCGGGGTTCTTCCGCATCCTGCGCGTTCAACCGGTGCTCGGGCGTACGTTCGCGCCAGGGGAAGGCGAGCCCGGAGAAGAGAACCGGCTCGTACTGCTGTCAAACGAGCTGTGGCGAACGCAGTTCGGTAGCGATCCCGCGATAGTCGGCCAGTCCCTGACGCTGGACGGTGAAACCTTCGAGGTCGTGGGTGTCCTACCTGCAGGCGAGCCGTGGCTGAACTTCAGCGACATCTACGCACCTCTCGTGCGCGATCCAGAACCCGATCGCGTTAACCTCGAGCTCGCTGTGGTTGGGCGGCTCGCTCGCGGAGTGTCGTTCGAGGCAGGCCTTGCCGATCTGGAGTCCGTCGCACGGCGACTGGAGGAGCAGTACCCCGAAGAGAACGCGGGGATGGGCATCAACATGGCACCGGCCAGTGAATGGATCGCCAGCGAGACCCTTCGGCGCGCGCTCTGGGTGTTACTTGGAGCCGTCGGGTTCCTGCTTCTGATCGCGTGCGTGAACCTGGCCAACCTGTTGATAGCGAAGGGAACCGCTCGACAGCGTGAATCGGCGGTACGTACCGCGCTTGGTGCCAGCAACCGGCGACTCGCCCGTCAGATGCTGACGGAGTCGCTGTTGCTGGGCCTTGTCGGCGCCGGCCTCGGACTGTTGCTCGCCGTGTGGAGCATCGACTTGGTCAGGTCTTTCAACCCGGCCGGCCTCCCGCGACTCGAGCATGTCGGCGTCAACGTGTCGGTGCTTGGG
>JBDHHL010000465.1:0-7480 GCA_039589375.1 Gemmatimonadota bacterium
GGGAGAAAGCCACTTACAACAGATCGGCGAGCGGGCGTTCACCCGTCGCTAGCGGCGCCAAACGACTCGCCGCCGCCGCCTTCTACGCCACACGCAAGGATGAAATGACCCGGGACAGTCGCGTCACGCCGCGCGCACGCGCTCGAGCGCCTCGAAACCCGGCCGTGCCGCCAGAAGCATCACCAGCGTCATCACCACGGCCGACGTCAGGCACCAGGCGCAGGTCGCACCGATGACGAACGGCTCCAGGAACGTGAGATAGATGGAGAAGAGCGTGCCAAGCGCGGCCATCGCGAGCAGCGCGACCTTCGCCCAATCGGCCGCGGCTCCAGTCCCGCGCCGCGACATCAGCCACGCGCCGACGATCGCGACATAGCCGGCCAGACCCAAGATGCCCACAGGAACGCCGAACAGCACGGCGTACTCGCTCTGATTGACCGTGTTGCAATCGCCGACGGGCCCGCACACCGCCTGCGCACCGGTGGATTCGATGTAGGCGAGGTAGCCGGCGACCACGATGCCGAGCAGAGAGAGGGCCGGGATGGCCAGGCCGAGCTCGCGACCCGTGCCGGGCTGCCGCGACATGGCGTATACGGCGAAGAGGCTGAACAGCATCCCGATTAGGATCGCCACGGAGAAGCCGTTACCCACCGGGTCGCGTCGATACAACTCCAGCATGCCCGGCCGACGCGCGGCGATCATGCTCAAGTCGGTCTCGCCGGCGGCGGCTTCGGTCGCGCCCGCCGTGCTATCCGCCGGCGGTGAAGCGTCAGCGGCCTCCTCCGCTGCAGGAGCCTCGGCGCTGTCAGCTTCGGTATCCGTAGGCGGAGTACTCTCGGCGGTGTCGGCGGCCTCTGACCCGGTGGCGGGCGGCTGCCGCATGGGAAAAGTCGCCAAGGCCAGGTCGAGACCGGTTATGTCGGGCCAAGCGATCCCGCCGGCGGCAAGGCCCTCCTCGATAATCGTCGGCAAGATGGTGGGAATTTCCTGCGACCCCACGAGCACGCTGTCGCTGACGACCAAGCGTGGGACGCCTTGTCGGTTGTCCGGTATCTGCAACGCCTCGGCCGAAGCCGTGTATATCGCGTTCCCGTCGGGCAGAGATGCATCGACCAGCAGTATCTCTAGCTGTCCGTTCCCGATCAGGTAGAAGGCGACCTCTTCCCTGGGTTTCCCTTGATCGAACCAGACTCGAGCGTCACCGCCGAAGCGGCGAAAGATGACCGGCAGGTCTTCGTTGATGACCTCGTGGCAGTGCGGACAGGTGGGAGAGAAGAACAGTACCGCCCGAGCGACGGGCCCCTGAGCGATCGCCAGCGCCGCTGCCTGCCAGATCATGAGAAGAAGAGTGAGCAAGGTGAGGCGCGCTATGTGCTTCATTCTATGTGAATCCTTCAGCAGCAGACATCGATAGCTTCCCCCGCACATTATCCGGGAGGGCAAGGCACGACAAGGTCACGCATCCGACTCGGGTAATAGATCCGCAACGCTTCAGCGCGAACCGGCATGTTACTGGCCCCGCAAACGAGCCAGCATCTCTCTCCCGTTCGTGTTGTTCGGATTGAGCTCGATCGACTTCTCGTAGAACTCGATCGCCAGCGCCGTGTCGCCGTGCACCATGTACGCCTCGCCCAGGCTGTCGTGAACATTCCACGACTCCGGAAACTGCTCGACGTTGATCTTGAAGACCTCGATTGCCGCGCTGACCCTGTCCTCTCTCAACAGGACGTAGCCGTAGTTGTTGATCTCCCCCTCGTTGACATGATAGGCCTGGCGGTCACGACGAAAGTCCTCGAGCAGCGCCAGCAGCGATGCGTCATCCTCCGCCGTCGTCAGAAGTCTGGACAGGGCACGCTTGCCGGAGGCGATTTCTCGCTGGGTCTCGTACGCCTGTTTCTCCCACGGATAGCTGCGGCGATTCGCTTCCAGCGCACGGGCGTAGCTTTGGCGTCCTCGTTCCTGGTCGCCCAAATCGAAATAGACGTCGCCCAGGTTCTCTTGAACGGCATACGATTTCGGGAACTCGCGCGCCCCTATCTCCAGAATCCTGGCAGCCGCCTCGAGCCTGCCCGACGCCGCCAGCCGCCGACCCAGCCCGATTAGCTCGTCCTCGTCGAGGTAGTAGGCTTCGGGTTCGGCCGCCTTGATTCGGGGATACACCGCCGTCGCCGCATCGAGCCCGTTCTGCTCCAGTTCGCGCTCGACCAAGCCGACGGCGGATTCCCGGACATCGCGCAAGCTGCCCATGGCCCCGTGGGGTCCGAGGTCACCCGAAAGGATGAGCGACATGGCCAGCTCGAGCGCGCGATCGACTCCACCCTCGATGTCTTCTCTACGGTTGGTCTGCCGAATGTCGGCAGGAACGCCGATCCCCTCCCAGCAGAAGCCGTTCTGATCGAGGAACAGCTTGTAGGGCACACCGAACCGCCAGCCGTTGGGCAGCTGATCGCCGTATACGTCGGCGAAGACGCCCGAGCTCATATCGCCGACCAGCGTCACGTGCGGAAGGACCCGCATCGCCAGAGCGAAGTTCTCGGCGGCGCTGACCGAGAAGCGGTGTTGCAGCAGGATGACGGGACCCGTGAACTGGATTGGCCCGTTCGGCTCGACGTACCAGTACTTCGGCGCCGAGAAGTCGTCGTGCTCGGGACCGTTCCGCACCTCCGTGGTCATGTAGAGTCGCTTCTGGTCGGCGAAACGGTCGGCGATCGCCTTGCCGACCCGGTCGTCACCGCCGCCGTTGGCGCGGACGTCGATGATGATGCCTCGGGCGCTCGCGAATTCCTGGACGATCTCGTCGACGGCGGCCGCGCTCTGGTCCAGTGACCCGAACCCGCGGAAGTGGAAGTAGCCGATCGAGTCGTTCAGCCAGCCGAAAGTGAAGACGTCGCGCACGCGCTGCTGATAGCGACCGCTCAGATACACGTCCTTGATTAGCTGGAGGGAGAAGTCGTCCAACTCGCCGCGACCGAACCCTTCGCGGCTTTGTGTCGTCTCGCCCAGGATGCCGGACTGGAACCGACGGTCCGGGGCAATGAGCCTGACATGGTTGTCGTTGAGGTGCCCCAACAGGCTGGCCATGATGTCGAAGAGCTGCTGGTCGCTCGTCCGCGCCGTTACCTGCGGGCGGTACACGCGGTAGAGCGCATCCCAATCGACGCGCTTGGGTCCGAAGATTCCGTAGTTGCGGTCGAACGTCTGCCACAGATACTCGAAGTTGGCTTCCGGATCGCTCGCCTCCTGAGCTGAGGCACAGCCGGCTCCACCCTGCAGAGCGACCAGAGACAACAGCAGAACCCTCGAAATGCTCGCCTTACGCATGAGGGATCTCCTCATGTGGAGTCAAGCCACCCGGCCCTACCCCTCCGCCCGTAGCGCGGCTTCCGTCGCCGCGACCAGATTCTTGCTTCCCAGATACACCGGCGTGCGCTGATGCAGTTCGGTCGGCTCGACATCGAGGATCGACTTCGTGCCGTCCGACGACGCCCCGCCGGCCTCCTCGATAAGCATCGCCACGGGAGACGCCTCGTACAGCAAACGCAGTTTCCCCTTCGGACTCTTCTTATCGAACGGGTACATGAAGATGCCGCCGTAGAGGAGCGTACGATGGAAGTCGGCCACCAGCGATCCGATGTAACGCAGGCTGTAACCTCCTTCCTTCAGCTGATCGACGGCTTTCTGCTGGCCCGGCGACCAGCGCTTGTAGTACGCCTCGTTCACGCTGTAGATCTTCTGCCCCGGATCGGGGATCTTCATGTCGGGATGTGAAAGCAAGAACTCGCCGATGGACGTAGACGAGCATCGTGGACGACCCGTAGACGATGTAGCCGGCGGCGAGCTGACGCCGCCCCGGCTGCAGCAGGTCCTCAAGGCTGCCGCGCTCGCCCTCCGAGATCTTCTTGTGGACGGAAAAGATCGTGCCCACCGACACGTTGACCGCGATGTTTCCGGAGCCGTCGAGCGGGTCGTGCAGCAGGACGTAGTTCCCGCACGGAAACTGATCGGGGATCGGTATCGGATCGTCGATCTCTTCCGACGCCATCACACAGAGGTTGCCGGTGTGGTCCATCGCGTCGAACACGACGTCGTTGGCGAACTCGTCTAGCTTGCGCACCTCCTCGCCTTGCACGTTGAACCTCCCCGCGCTACCCACGATATCGACCAGGCCAGCGCGGTTGACCTCGCGACTGATGATCTTCGCGGCGAGGGCGATGTCATAGAGAATGTTGGAGAACGCTCCCGTCGCTTCGGGGTAAAGACGTTCCTGCTCGATGATGTGACGGCTGAGAGTGACTACGGCTCCTTCCCGCATTGCTGGCCTCCTGGCGTTCGACGGCGGGGTGCTGTGTTGCCCGAGGGGAGCCGGTCGGCTCCCCTCGAGCTTGTAATCAAAGACTAGTGTGCGGCAGCGCCTGCGGCCACCGACACGTCTGGCTTCGGTGTCGCCTTCGTGTGGGGCGGCAGGATCGGGTACTCGACTATGGGCTGCTCGCCCGTGAGCGTATTCAAGAAGGCCGTGATGGCCTGCGTCTCGTCCTCATCAAGCGTCTGGCCGAGCTGCGCCGATCCCATGATGCCCACCGCCTGCGCCAGGCTCCACACCTTGCCGGAGTGGAAGTAGGGAGGGGTCAGCTCGATGTTACGCAACGTGGGCGACTTGAAGACGTACTCGTCGCTGGCCGTCTGCGTCACCGCGAAACGCCCCTTGTCCTCCGGCGGGAGGATGTCCGAGCCCGGCTTCTCGACCACGCCGAAGGGGTAGTAGCCGGCGCCACCGACGTTGACGCCACCGTGGCAGGCGGCGCAGCCCTTGTCCATGAACAGCCTCAACCCCTGCTTCTCCATGGCGCCGAGGGCTCGACCGTTGCCTTTCAGGTACTGGTCGAAACGGGAATCGGGCGTCAGCAGCGTCGCCTCGAACGCCTCTATGGCCGCCGCCATGTTCTCGAAAGTGACCGGATCCTCGTCACCCGCGAACACGGTTGAGAACCGCTCGACGTACTCGGGGATGCTCTGCAGCGTCGCGACGGCGCGTTCGGGAGTGTTGTTCATCTCAACCGCCGCCTGCACCGGCCCCATCGCCTGCTCCTTCAGGTCCGCTGCACGGCCATCCCAAAACTGAGCGATGTTCAGCACGGAGTTGAGAACCGTGGGCGCGTTGCGCGGCCCTTTCTGCCATCCGTGCCCAATCGACGTCTCGAGCAAGTCCACGCCGCCCAGCCCCATGTTGTGGCACGTGTTGCAGCTTATCAGCCAACTCGAGGACAGGCGTGGATCGAAGTAGAGCATTTTGCCCAGCTCTACGGCCTCGGGCGTGATCGGCGTCTCGGCGAGCGCGGGCGGAGACTCTGGAAGCGGCTCGAATACGGCCTGAGCCCTCTGCATCAGCTCGTCCTGGACGCTCGACGCTCCCACTACCGCGAGGAGTGGCAGGAGGAGAAGCAGCTTCTTCATTCAGGGACCTCCTCTTTGTCCGACCGATATAGAGTGCATAGTGGGACGCCAAACGTCCAGCCATCTGTGCGCTGCAATAACCATCGCTCTATCAACCGTCAGCTGTCGTTCCCGTCGGTTTCTTCGTCCGGCCCGAACGTCTCGGCCCCGGTGCCGGCCGGCTTGGCCGCACCGGCCGCGCCGCCGCGCCGCCGCGCGATATCCTTGTACCAGCGGGCATGGTGCCGCTTAACCGACTCCTCGGACATCTTGCCGGTCAGCCACGTCCAGCTCATCGGGTACTCCTCCGGATGGAAGATCACGAAGAAGAAGTGCCAGACGAGGACGGCGAGCGTGGCCAGCCAGGCTTCATAGTAGTGGACCGTCTGCGCGGCCGGGACGATCCAGCTGGGCAGGATCTTCACCGACCACTGGGGGAACCAGAGGACGAGGCCGGTGAGGATCATCAGGATCGTTCCCCATATCAGCGCCCAGTACTCCGCCTTCTGCGAGTAGTCGTAACGGCCGAATTCCACCTTCTTCGTCGTTCTCCAGGTGTAGAAGCGGAGGTTGTTGGCGAAGTCCTTGACGTCCTGCCACGTGGGTACGATCGACCGGAATTCTTGTCGCCCCCGCCGCGTCACGAAGACGTAGTACATGTGATAGAAGGCGGTGATGATCATGACGACCGCGAATACCCGGTGCAGGTCGCCCCGCAACGCCTCGGTCATCCCCAGGTCGGCTAGCGCGACCACCCACCAGGCATCCGGAAAGCGAAGAGCGAAGCCCGTGACCACCAAGGCGATGAAAGCGACCGTGGTCAACAGGTGTTGAACGATCTGCGTGCGGTCGAACCGCAATACCCAGCTGCGACCCTCTTCTGCCGAGCGCCGCTCGATCATGAAGTAGTTCATGATCAGCAGATTGTGGAGGACCATGCCGCCGACAATCAAGACGATCGCGACGATGTAAATCCTCCGAATCCAGTAGTTGATCGGATTCGCGCTGATCGATGTGGTCTCGTGCGTGTAGCTGTTTGCGAAATTCGCATCCGCATTGTCGTGGCACTGGCCACACGTGGCGACGACGTTCGCCTCGTTGATGCTCGACAGCGGGTCCAACTCTGGCAGCACCGAATGCGCGGTATGGCAGCTGGCGCACGTGGCCGACAGCTCGCAACCCCGTTGCGAAGCCCAACCGTGATAGCTGTCCACGTACGTCCCAACGACACCACCCTGCAGGTTGTACTTGGCGACGATCACCGGGTCGTCATGACACCGGCCGCAGGTCTGCGCGGCCAGGTTCGCGGCACAGGTCCGCGCGTCGGGATCCTTCGCCGAGAGGATCAGGTGCTCGCCGTGGCAGTCCGTGCAGGAAGGGCTATCCCTGACGCCCGTCTTCAGCGCCCGGCCGTGAATCGAGCGGTCGTACTCGAGCTGGATATCGGGGTGGCACTGCCCGCACGTCCGCGAGACGTTGATCGGATTGATGCGCGAGTTCGGATCGACCGACCCCTTGAGGTCGTGAACGCCGTGGCAGTCGGCGCACGATGCCGCCGTCGCGATCCCGCGCTCGGCGCCCTGCCCGTGTACCGATTGCGCGTAGGACTCGAAGCTCTGCGGCAGCTTCACGATCTGATCCGTCAGCAAGCCCGCCGTACCATGACAGGTCGCGCAAGTGTTCGGCAGCCGGACCTTGTGCGTCCGCGAGCGCGGATCGCTGCTCGCCAAGATGCCGTGTGCGCCGTGGCAGCTCGCGCACGTGGGAGCCCGCGGATTCCCCCGGCTCAACGAGTACCCGTGTATGCTCTCTTGGTATACCTGACCGACACCGCCGTGGCAGGCGGCGCAGTTGGGGGCCGCTACCTCCGACGCGTGCGGGATCTCCGAATCGACCAAGTCCTGGTGACAGTTGACACAGGATAATCCGAGGCTGCCATGCACGGAGCCCGCCAGCGCCTCCACGTCCACGACGAGCCGCTCCGGGTCTTCCTGCCCCTGGAACATGGACGCCGAGGAATGGCACATCAGGCAGGTCGCGTTGTCCT
>JBDHHL010000466.1:0-3818 GCA_039589375.1 Gemmatimonadota bacterium
GACAACGGAAACAGGTCCAGCGCCCTCTTTGCCGCCCGGATCGCCTCGTCGGTACGGCCGAGTCCGGCATAAGCAACGCCGAGTTTGTCAGCGACGCGGCCGTATGCGGCGGGCTCAGCCCCGACTCTGGCTTCGAGAACGACACGGGCGGAGTCATAGTACGCGCGGGCCAACCCGGATTGGCTTCTTCGTGCCGCAAGCTCGGCTCTGGCGAGAAAGTAGTTTGCAGCGCCCACGTCGGGAGTCTCTAGAGTGAGTCGATCCAGGGCCGTGGCGTACTCATCGCCGAAGATCCTGATGAGTATCCTCGAATCAGCCAGTATCCGCTCGGGATCGACCCTGCGAGCCGCCTCCTGCAGCACACCCCGCGCGCCTTCTGTGCCCCCTCGCCACAGAAGATAGAGCTCTGCCTTCCGTTCATAGAAGCCCGGATTATGGGGATTCAGTGCGATCAAGCGGTTCGCGTAGCGCTCCGCATCTTCATAACGGCGCATACGTTTGTAGGTCTCCGCGAGGACGCTCACAAACACCTCGCGCCGCGGATCGAGTTCCAGCGCCCGCTCGAAGTTCGCGAGCGCCTCCTCCCACTCGCCCTGGCGTCGTACAATTCCGCCGATGGACAAGAGCGCATCCGCATTGTTTGGGTGGCGCCTCTGAACGATGCGGAACTGCTCGAGAGCCTTGTCGTAGTCCAGGCTACCCCAGTAGTGATAGTAGCCCTGCGCCAGCCGCGTCTCGACCAGATCGGGCCCGAGCCGTATCGCCTCGTCCAAAGCCGCTCCCGCCCTCGACAACGCGCCGGGGCGCGCCCGGAAGAAGTGCATCCGCAGGTGGGCCATCGAGAGCGCCGCCCAGGCCAACCCATAATCGGGATCCAGCTCAACGGCTTTCTCGAGCATGTCTACAGCCATCACGAAATTGCCGGACCCGAGCGCACGGAAATACTCGCCCCCTCGCACGAAGTACTCGTACGCTTCCAGATTATCGGTCGGCTCCGTCTCGATCTGTGCTCGGTCCTCTGGGGTGAGGACAGCCCTCAGGGCATGTGCGATTTGCTCTGCTACGTCGCTTTCCATCTCCAACAGACTGCCGGCGGTGAGATCGCGATCGTAGTTCTCCGCCCACACCTGCCCTCCCGTTCTCGCGTCGAGCAACTGGAAGGTCAGACGTATCTGATTCCGCTCTGCGTCCTTTCTTACGCTGCACTCGCCCACGAACCCCACGCCCAACTCAACCGCCATGTCCCGGATCGGACGCGGATTGTCGCGGTACCATTCGACCGACTTGCGCCCGATCGAGGTCAACGATCGGATCTTCGATAGCCTAACGAGGATCTCTTCATGGATCCCGTCGGCGAGAAAGGCATCCTCTGGGTTTGGGCTGATGTTGTCGCAGGGAAGCACGGCGATCGCCGGCCTATCGGCTTCCACATCCGGCGGTCCGGCGGTCGGCGCAGGCGAAGGTGCCTCGTCACCAACTCGAACCAACAACAGCGCCGCTCCCGCGATCACCAACAACGCCGCAACCATCAACAGCTCGGGCCCGCTCACGCGCTGGCGGCCGCGCTCGCCGTGGTACCATGCGAGTACGAGAGCGAGGACGAACCCGATCCCGAGCAGTACGTGAATCGCTCTAACGATCGACTGGGATAGGTTCCACGGCTCGGACAGCACTTCGATGCCCTGGAAGACGAGCCATGCTCCTGCCAGGTAAGCCAGGGCCCACTGGAACAGCTTGCGCTCTTTGAGGCGCTGAAGAAGGGACGGCATCTCGTTAGTCCCCGCTCAAACGGGACTCGAGGGTCAGGGCTAATCAAAGATGGGATAGGACCACATCGGGAGCAACGCGCGGGGAGCGGGCTCAGCTCTCAGCGAATCAAGGGGATACCTGTTCTGCCACATCGAGATGTGCGAACAAAGGCGCGAGCTGTTCGCCGAGCAGGAGCCGGCGTGCAACGTGCCCGACCTGGCCAGCGGCCAGCCGCGGCTCACTCGCGAGCTGAGGATATCCGCATAGCGCGGTGCCGACGCGGTTCACCGAGCGGCGCGAGCGCTCCGAGATCTGGTCCCAACCGCCCAGCCACTCTGTTAGGGCCCGCATGAAAGCCTCAGGTGTAGGGAACACCTCCCGCGGCGGCGGCCTATCGACCCGCCCGTGGAACGGCAGCAGGTCGGGCACGTAGGCGAACGGCTCTACGCTGAGAAGTCCCCGCTCGTCGGCCGCGTACACCACGTTCAGCCTCCGCTCTCGCGCCAACGCCCGGAGCTCGTATTTCATCTCCAAGCTGTCACACTCCTCGATCAAGAGATGCAAGCCGTCCAGAAACCGGGCCGCGTTACTCTGCGAGATGCCGTCGTCATAGACGACGACATCGAGGTACGGATTTATCTTGGCGATGCGGCGAGCGACGAGATGCGCCTTGTTCTCACCCAGCTCGTCGACCCCCGCGTTGATCCGGTTCAGGTTGGAGAGCTCCAGACGATCGAAATCTGCCAGAACGATCTGCCCGCACAGGTGCTCCTGCGCGACGGTCACAGCAATCTCGGCCCCGACCGAAAGCCCCACCACCCCGACCCGCCGGGTCCGCAAGTGCTCTTGTTCCTCACGGGTGATCTTGTCCTGGTTCCGGCTCGTGATGACGTCGAAGTAGTCCTCACGCGCGAGAACATGCACGAGCTTCGATTCCCAGGGGAAGAAGACCCAGTTGCCGTAGTACGTCGCCCCGCCATGTTGCGCCACCAGGTCGTCCACGGACTGTTTGCGCGCGGCATCGGCGTCAGCCGCCGGGAATCTCACCCGCGCGAGCTCGGCCAACTGGGCGTCGATCGAATCGACCATCGTAATCCGATGTTCGCGGCAGAGGGCAAGGAGCCGAGAAGACTCCCCCGGAGCGAGTCGGAGCAACCACGGCTGCCACGCAGACGCGGTCGACGAGGCGGAGTCGAGCTTCGACGCAAACCAGGCCAGGTCCAGGACCGGCTCGCCGCC
Source organism: Gemmatimonadota bacterium (assembly GCA_039589375.1). Lineage (GTDB taxonomy): Bacteria > Gemmatimonadota > Gemmatimonadetes > Palauibacterales > KS3-K002 > JASFMO01. The sequence continues at coordinate 2,989 of JBDHHL010000466.1, forward strand.
AGTGATAGGTGTCTCTGCATTCGCGTTCACAGCTCCAGCTCCCAGAACTGGCCGACGAGATCATGGCCGAAGCTGTGATGCGATTCCTCCCTGACCAACCGGTAGCCCTCCAGTTCGTAGATGTGGCGGGCCGCATGCAGAACGTCGTTGGTCCACAGCATGATCTTCCGGTATCCAACGCGCTTGGCGAAGCGCGTGCACTCGCTCGCCAGCCGCTTCCCGATGCCCAGCCCACGGGCCTTCGGCTCGACGAGCAGCAGGCGGAGTTGCGCCTCCGACTCGGATTTCCGGACGAGGAAGACCGACCCGACGTTCTCGCCATCCTTCTCGGCGATCCAACACCGCTCACGTTTTGATTCGAAGTTCTGGATGAAACTGGCCACGATCTCGGCGACCAGCGCTTCGAACCGCTCGTCCCAACCGTACTCGCGGTTGTATAGGACGCCGTGCCGTTGCACTACCCATCCCATGTCTCCCGGTTGATGGGGGCGGAGGATATAGGAGACCTTGTGTTCGGGTTGCGCGCCCAGAAGGCGCTGGATCGTCTCCATAGCTTGCACCAGGCGTCGCTGATCGGCCTCGGACAGCTCAGTGAGCACCTGCTCGATCTGGCTTTGCGAGGCCGCGTTCAGCTTCGCGAACGCGTCCTGTCCGTCCTGCGTCAATGAGAGCAGCGTTACTCGCCCATCCTCGCCGGACGGCTTCTTCTCCACGATGCCCTGCTCATGCAGCTGGCGAAGCAAACGGCTGACGTAGCCGGGGTCGAGGTCGAGTTCCTCGCCTAGCTCGCTAGCCGTACTCTGTTCGTGGTGCGCGAGTTCGTAGATGAG
>JBDHHL010000467.1:0-3769 GCA_039589375.1 Gemmatimonadota bacterium
TCAACATGCCCTACGTCGGCTTCTTTTGGCCGCTGCTGTTGCCCTGCGTAGCCGCCGCTCTCGTCACCGTCTTCATCCTGGGCTGGCGGGGCCGCGAGGTCGATGTGCAGACGGCGCTTCAGGAGCTGCCGCGGCCGCCGGAGGCGATGAGCTGGCTGCGGGTGGTGATCCCGTTCGTCGTATTCGTGGCGCTGATCGTGGTCGGCCGGCGCTGGCCGCACGACACGCCCGTGATCGGTTTGCCGTTCATGTTCCTGTGCGCGGCGGCAGCCTCGTTCGTCCTCTCGCCGATCCGGCTGGATTTCCTCCGGATCTCGCGCGACACGATCGAACAGCTGCTGCCGTTGATCGGCACGCTCACCTGCGTGGGGGTGCTGGTGCAGGTGATGACGCTGACGGGTGTGCGTGGTCTTCTGGCCGTGACCGCCGTCACCCTGCCGGTGGCGGTGGTGTTCGCCACGCTGTTCGTCGTGCTGCCGGTCTCCGAGGCCGTCTTGATGTGGGGCGCCGCGCCGGTGCTCGGCGTACCGCTGGTGCTGCTGTTCAACACGATGGGTCTGAACCCGATAGTCGCTTTGGCGGGCATGAGCGTGATCTGGCCGCTGGGCGACGCGCTTCCCCCGACGGCGATCATCGGACGGCTCACAGTAGAAGTGGTGGAGTACCGGGACTCGTACGCGAAGTTCTTGAGGAGTTGTGTAGTCCCGGCCGTGATCATCATGGTCATCGGCACGCTCATGGTGATCTTCTCGAGCGAACTCTCTTTCTTGACCGGCCTGTAAGAGAGGAAAAATATGGCGATCCTGCAGACGATCATCACGGTCATCTACTATTGCCTGATCGCTTATGTAGCCGTGATCCTGATCTGGAACTTCGCCAAAACGCAGAAGTGGGAGCGGGAGGTGCTCTATATCATCGTCCTGATCCCGTTCTTGCTGCGTCTGTTCAGGTTGAAGTGAGGTGAGGGCGATGCAAGCTGGTTCGCCAGAACGCGGGAGTCGCTTGGTGCTGGTGCGCAAGCTTGCCCTCGGCGGCCTGGGGGTGCTGCTGCTCGTCACGTCCGGCGCCAGCTTCTACGACCACCGGCACTTGGAAGAACCGGTCGTGCTGAGCCCGGGCGTGACCGAAGTGAAGAAGCTGAGCGACTACTTCGACGGCGTTCGCGGCACCATCAACGACTGCAACGTCTATATCTTAGAGGGCGAAGAACCGGGAGCCACGATCTTCGTCATGGGCGGTACGCACCCGGAGGAGCCGGCGGCGCGCCTGGCCGCCTGGCTGTTCGCCGAGAACGCCGTGATGGAGCAGGGGCGCCTGATCCTGGTGCTGAGCAGCAACCGCAGCGCCACAACGGTGACCCGCTTAGGTGGCGCCTACCCGCCCGATTTCACTATCCCGACCGACTGGGGATCCCAGACATTTCGTTTGGGTGACCGCTGGTCGAACCCTTTGGATCAGTGGCCGGATCCCGAGGTGTATATCCACTACCCCAGCCGGCAGTACCTGGCCTACGTGGACGTCCGTAACCTGAACCGGACCTGGCCCGGCAGGCCGGACGGAACGCTGACGGAACGCACGACCCACGCGTTCATGGAGCTGGTCCGACAGGAAGGCGTGGACGTCTTCATCGACCTGCACGAGGCGGAGCTGCAGTACCCCGTGATCAGCACGATCGTAACACACGAACGGGGAGAGGAACTGGCCACCTTCGTTTCGATGATGCTGAGCGACGAGCAATTCAACATCGGCACGGAGTACTCGCCTAAGAGCCTGCACGGTCTGTCGCACCGCGAGGTAGGCGATGCGTCGCAGGCCATCTCACTGCTGTTCGAGGCGCCGGAGCCGTTCCTGGACGCGACCCGCGGCCGCACTACACGGGAACAGTTGCTGACCGGGAAAGACGAGTTCGTGATGAAGGCGGGTGAGCACGGCCTGCTGTTCGAGCGGATGGATGAAAGTGGTTGGCCAATCGACGTGCGGGTGGGGCGTCACACCTCAACCGTGCTGCAGACCATGGAGAGCTGGACGGAACTCAATCCCGAGCGGCCGTTGAGCTGCCGCGGCGTTCCGCGGTACACCGACGTGATCGAGAAAGGACTCGGGCACTGGTTGCGAGATCCATCGGAGGCCGCCCCCGAGCGTGTGGCGACCGAGTAGTGATAGACGTGAGCATGGCCGTAGATTGTGAGGCTTGGTATCGGTGCAATCGAGTAGTGCACTGTAAGAAAGGAGTGGTCTCGTGAAACGTATCGTTGGCATCAGCGTGATGGGCTGGTGGGTTCTGGCCATGGTCGTGGCCGTAACCGCCGGAGTGGAGAGAGCCGCGGCGCAGACGCCGGAACTGTTCCCCATAGGTTCACAATGCAGCGCATCGCCCGACGATCCCGGTTGCGGCTGTAATCCTGAGGTTCAGGACTGCGGATGCACCAGCATCATGGTCGGAAAGGACGCGTCCACCGACGGCTCTGTGATGACCGCTCAGACCTGTGACGGGAACTACCGGACCTGGCTGCAGATCGAGCCGCGTCGCCAGAGCCCGGCGGGGACCCAGCGGCCCATCTACTGGGGCAGGCTGCACACGGAGACGCCGAGCGATACGCGGGGCATACGGCTCAAGGGGAGTATCCCCGAGGTGGCGGAAACCTACCGTTACTTCAACGTCGCCTACCCGGCGATGAACGAGAAGGGTCTAGCGATCGGCGAGACGACCATTGGTGGCCGTCGCGAGTTGCGGAATGACGAGGGACTGTTCCTGATCGAAAACCTCCAGGCCATCACGTTGGAGCGGACGACAACCGCCCGCGAGGCGATCCAGTTGATCGGCGAGCTGGTGCAGGAGTACGGCTACGGTGACTGGGGTGAATGCCTGACTTTCGCCGATTCGAAGGAGGTCTGGCACTTCGAGATCATGGGCGCGGGACCCTTCGAGGTCGGTGGCGTCTGGGCGGCGGTACGTATTCCCGACGGCCACGTGGGGATCTCGGCCAACATCCCGCGAATCAGCGAGCTGGACCTGGACGATCCGGACCACTACATGGCCAGCGAAAACGTCCATTCATTGGCCGAGGAGATGGGCTGGTGGGACCCGGCCAGCGGTGAGCAGTTCAAGTGGTGGAAGGCCTACGGCAGAACCGATCGCCAGGGCAACTTGCTTCCGCCGTATTCGACGCGCGAGTTCTTCGTCCTCAGCACACTCGCTCCTTCGCTGAACCTCACTATGGACATGGAGGAGCTCCCCTTCTCGGTCGAACCCGACGAGAAGGTCTCGGTCCGCGACGTCATGCGCTACTACCGCGAGACCTACGAGGGCACCGAGTTCGACATGACCAAGAACCTCGTCGTGGTCGGCCCGACGCGCGCGACGAATGGCGACCAGCAAGAGCCTGAGATGGTCAAGAGCCCGGCCGTCAACAACTGGTCGATCCGCGGAGACATGGCGGAGATGCTGAACACGTTGAAGCCGGGCACTGTGGAACCGCAGCGCACCATCGCCATTGCGCGTTGCTCGTACTCGCAGATCGTCCAGGCCCGTGACTGGCTGCCGCCGGAGATCGGAACGATTGCCTGGTTCTCGTTCGACAACCCGGGTCAGAGTCCGCGAATGCCCATTTGGGCCGGGGTCACCGAGCTGCCGGAGAGCTTCAAGATCGGCTGTCAGAAGAGCTACCGGACCGATTCCGCCTGCTGGTGGTTCCGACGCGCCAACCGGCTGGCGATGATCAAGTGGGGTTGGGCGCGCGAGCATATGGAAGGCGCCGTGATGGAGTAC
>JBDHHL010000468.1:0-3768 GCA_039589375.1 Gemmatimonadota bacterium
GGCTGCTGGTGGAAGTGGCTCATACCGCCTTCCCCACACTCCAGCTACCGGACTGGACGACCACGCTGGTTACGGTTCTTCTGATCATGGGTTTTCCAGTCGCCCTGGTGATTGCCTGGGCGTTCGAGCTGACGCCTGAGGGGATCAAACGGGCACAGGATGTCCATCCCGCTGAGTCCATCCGTCACCTGAGGGGTCGGAAGCTCGACTTCGCGATTATCGGGTTGTTGGCAATCGCTGTCGTTTTCATGTTCGTGGACAACTACGTCCTGGAAGACGAGCCGGAGCAGGTGGAGGTCACAGCCGAGCAGGCTCCCGCAGCAGAACCGGTTGCGCGAGAGAAATCTATCGCCGTGCTGCCGTTCGCCAACATCAGCCCCGACCCGGAAGATGCCTATTTCGCAGACGGCATCCATGACGAAATCCTGGCTCAGATCTCGAAGATCCGAGACCTCAAGGTGATCTCACGCACCTCGGTCATGCGCTATCGCGGAGAGGACAGACCAACTTCGCCCGAGATCGCCACCGAACTGGGTGTCGTCAACATTCTAGAGGGAAGTGTACGGCTCGCTGGAAACCGGGTGCGAATCACGACTCAGCTCATCGAAGCGGAGAGCGATGCGCACCTCTGGACAGAGACCTATGACCGCGAACTCACGGCTGCCAATATCTTCTCGATCCAGAGCGACGTCGCCACGACTGTTGCGGAGGCGTTGCGAGCTGCGCTGTCACCAGAAGAGCAAGACCGGCTGGCCTCTGCACCCACCGAGAACCTTGCCGCGTATGAAGCGTATCTACTCGGCAGGCAACGGTTGGCGAGGTTAACGGCCGCAGCATCGGCGGAAGCGGTCGAGTATTTCCAGCAGGCCATCGAGCTGGACCCGGAGTTTGCGCTGGCCTATGCCGGTCTCGCAGACAGCTACGTCGTGCAAGTCTACTTTGGCGGCTTACCGTCAGTTGGCGGCGCGGCGTCAGAAGAGGGACTGACGAAAGCGCAAGCCGCAGCGGATAAGGCCCTGGCGTTGGATGATCAGTTGGGAGAGGTCTACGTCTCGCTCGCGGGAATCAAACATCAAAGGCAGGACCTACAGGGCGCTGAGGCAATGTACCGACGTGCCTTGGAGCTGAACCCCAACTATGCAATGGCGCATGCCTGGTACGGTGACCTACTGCGTAGCTACTTGGGTCGACCTGAGGAGGCGCTGGCATTGCACAGGAAAGCGGCTGAGTTGGACCCCCTGTCGGTCGAAATAATCACTAGCGTCGGGATGACTCTCGAATCCCTGGGCCGATTTGACGAGGCCTTGGCCCGGTATCAGAGAGCGATCGAGATCAATCCAGCCTATACCGAACCCTATATCCTTATTGGCGATCATTATTGGTCGGTTTCAGGAAGAATCGATGAAGCCGTGGTTTGGCATGCGAAGGGCATCTCCCTCGATCCTGGCATTCCCCGCTATTCCGCTTGGCTAGGTTCGCTCTTTTCGGACCTCGGCGATTTCGATAGAGCCGAGCCCTGGATCGAGCGATCCCTTGTATTGGGCCCGGAAAGCCTCTGGCCCAATGCTGCCATGCATGAGCTTCATCTGTACCGGGGCGATGAAGCCGCCGCCCTGGACTATGCACGCACAGTTTTTGCATTAAGCCCGCGCTTCGTGCCGCTCCTTCTACGAGACCATGAACTCAGCGCGGGTCGATACGCCGAAGCCCGCGCCCTGTATGAAACGAGTTATTCCGAATTGTTGAACGAGGACGACCCGACGGTCGACGGTAGTAACTGGAGCGCAGCAATCGACCTCGCGCTGGTCCTGTCCAGAACCGGCGAGCAGGAGCACGCGGATCTACTGCTAAATCGTAGCTTCCAGCACATCCAGACCCTTCCGCGATTGAGTTGGTATGGCTACAGGATCGCCGACGTGCGGATCTACGCACTGCGGGGGGACAGGCAAAAAGCGTTATCGGCCCTTCGACAAGCCATCGACGAGGGCTGGCGCAGTTCTTGGCGCTACGACCTGAAGTATGATTCGGCTCTGGAATCGCTCCACGACGAGCCAGAGTATCAGGCGATGGTCGCCGAGATCGAAGCCGACATGGCCGCCCAGCTAGAGCGCGTGCGCGAGATGGAACGGCGCGGGGAGCTGACGCTGATTCCCCGGAGCGAATAGGGCGCATAGTCAAGAGAAGCTTCGTTTTCGAGACGTTCCATAAGTACGATTCCGTCAAATTGGAGCCGATCCGGGAATGAGGCCCCGCGCTGGGCATTCGTGCGGGTCACTCCTTCTTCTGGTTTGACGTCTTCGGGGCGTCACGCTTCGTTTCTCTCCACTCCCTTCTCTGATTCCTCTCCTTCTCTATCCGGCCCAGCTTGATACCCGTACAGATCAACATACACCGTGCGATTTCTGCAGGCGTAGAGCTAGCGGCACAGGCTGGGCGGGCTGCCGGGCATCTCCACGACGGCTCGACAAAACCACTCGGTGAGGCTCGCGAGGCATCCGCCATCCGGTACGCGATAACATTAAGCATCCTTGGGTGCACTTGTCCTCCAAACAGCACCAGTAAAGTGCAATGCGAACATTCCCAAGAACAACGGTATCGCAAACCGCGGTATTCGAACTGTCCGTAGCGATCGTTCAGCATCGTACTGAACCCATAAATCAGAAGTCGAAAGCGACACCTGCTCAGTCTGTAAGTTTACCATGAAACTCTCTCCAGGTTGCAGTACGGGCAGGCGAATTCTCGGGCCGAATTCCCCGTCATCTATCACATGCGAAAGCTGGCCCATGAACTCTGTGACAACCACATCGAGCGATTCGAAATCAACCGGGCTGATTGGTTTCTTTACCGCCACGGTGAGATTGCTGAGACTTACATCTCCGTCGTTGCTAAACGACGCTGTCGCGATAGATTCGCGACTTGCGACGGATGCCAGAACGAAGTTGGCGTAGTCCGCTGCCGAGAGTTGCTGCTTCAGCATCTCTCGGATCTCGCGAAAATCGCCAGCCGCTACACCACCACCTCCACTCCAGGTATAGACCCTCCGCCTAAACGGTTCTCCATCGAACATTTTCTCGATCTGCTTGATGTTGTGTTGAACAATCATCCCATACGCTTCTGGTTCATCCCTAAGTTTTTCGAGCAGAACGAGCGGCGACATACCCGCACCGATGTCTCCCTGATCTTGCGAAAGGTGCCGTCGATGTTTCTCGGCGCTCCCGAGAAGTCGATGGATCTCGGCGTTGGACGGAATCGGGATCGCGTGTTCGGAATAGAAGTCAGCCAACTTGTCCAAGCGATAGAACGTGTGGCCGTGGCCCCAAGCCCGATAGTCAAGGGCCGGCTTCTGCGAAAAATATTCGATCCCAACGAAGAACGCTGTGATCACTAGGGTATCGATAATCGTCTTTCGTATGATCTCCGGCCAATTGATCGTCGGCAACACATCTCGCGCCGTGCCTCGCTGAATCGCGAGCCAGTCCTTCATTGAATTCATGAATGCGCTGATCTTATGGCAGGGCATTGTCTCCTCCTTGGGGACAAGGCGCCTAGACGGTGGCTCCGCAGGAGAGATACGCCCTGGGCCGCTACCCCCGCATCCAATACAACCCGCCCAACAAACTCGCCCCAGCCGCCAACAACAACCACCCCCTCGGCTCCGGCACGAACCGAAGCTTCAGAATCCCAATAGCTCCCGTATGCCGATCCCAGGGCGCATCGCGGTCGGGGAAGTTCCACTGCGCAATCTGCGGCGCGACGAGCTGGATCGTT
>JBDHHL010000469.1:0-6731 GCA_039589375.1 Gemmatimonadota bacterium
TCCCGTTCTTCCAGGCCGTCTACCATCCCTATGCCGTGACCTACGGAAGCTACTCCTCGCTGACGGAACCGCCGTACGATGAGATGTGGCCCTCGGAATACGCGCCGCCAGAGCCGCTGGTCCTCTTGGATCGCAAGTACAGCCGGCAGTTTTACCTGGAGCAGGCCCGGGCGTTCGTCTGGGGTATGCAACCAACAGTCGCAAACTTTCTCCCATCGCAAGTGGAAAGCCGAGTAGAGGAAATCTCCTACATGCTGAAGCTGGCGCGGGTCCGCGGCCGTGCGATGAAGTATCTCCTCCACGGCACCTTCCGTCGCCCGCCTGAGCTGGAGATACCTGAAATCGAAGTAGAGTTCTCGCGGCTGTCGATCTATGCCGGGCGGCCCGGCGGAGGTTCATCCTGGAGCGCCAGTTTCCCTGCCCTGCTTTCCGCGGCCTGGCAGGCGGACGACGGCGACCTCGCGATCGTCCTCGCCAGCATCAGCGATGAGCCGCTCTCCATTTCCTTCGAGATCGATCCGCAAGCCTACGGATTAAGCGGTCCGGGACGCATCTACAGGATCGACGAGACGGGGCGCGAGCGGATCGGCGAATTCGATGACGAACCCATCCCCCTCGCTTTCGAGTTTCCGCCGCTCGGGGCTTGGGTACTGGAATTCAGCACGCAACAGGCTCAACGCTGACAGGCCGGGACTACCAGGAAGGTTGGGAGCGATGACGGACTCCGACACAGGTCACCTCGCCGATGGCAGCGCACCGGCGACTCCCGAAGACCTGTTCCAGCGACTCCAAGAGCTGGGCATCGAAACCGACACTGTTAGCCACCCCGCGGTGTTCACCGTCGAGGAGGCGAAAGCGCTGCGCGGCGAGCTGACTGGCTGCCACACGAAGAATTTGTTCCTGCGCGACAAGAAGGGTGCGATGTGGCTGGTGGTCTGTCGCGAGGACCGGACCGTGGACCTGAAGATGCTCGCCCAGTTGCTCGGCTCGGGCCGGCTGTCGTTCGGGAGCCCGGAGCGGCTGATGAAGCACCTTGGCGTGATTCCCGGCGCCGTCACACCGTTCGCGGTGATGAACGATAGGGACGGTCAGGTAACGGTGGCGCTGGATCGAGGCATGCTGGACCAGGGACCCTGGAACTTTCATCCGCTGGCCAACGACATGACGACGTCCATAGGGGACAGCGACATGCTCCGCTTCCTGGAGGCTGTCAACCACCCTCCGCAACTGCTCGATTTCGAGTAGCGGACCTCTTTCAGCGGACGTCTTTGCTCGTAATCGCACAACCCCATGCGCTCGACTCGCCTCGAAAGGAGGCAAGCATGAACAACCTGCGGGAGATCTCGCTGCGCCGGAAAACGGCGCACGCGAAGTTGCTCGAACTCGATTCCCCCGTCTACAAGGCCTTCTTGGAGATGGAGCGAGCCGCCTTTTCCGATGGCGCCCTGCCCAAGAAGGTCAAGGAACTGATCGCGACCGGGATATCCGTCGTCATCGATTGCGAGCCCTGCATGCAGTGGCACATCGAGCAGGCGAAGGAGGCTGGCGCAACGAAAAGCGAAGTCGTCGAGGCGCTGGAAGTCGGAATGGAGATGGGCGGCGGCCCGGCCACCGTGTCGACCCGATTCGCGCTCGAGGTGATGGACCAGGCCTTCGGGTAGCGTATCCGAGCGTGGCTCGCTAACCGCGGCGCTTACGCTACGCGAAACCAACCTTGCGCAGGTTCCTGAAGACCCCTGCCGCCGCGAGCACCACCACGACCATGAATATGGTCCCGAGCATCGGCTCGCCGTACAGGAAGTAGCCGGTACCGAACAGGGCCGCGTAAACGACCACGCAACCCAGAACCCACGACAGCAGCGCCGCCGTGAAGCTGCCCTCGGTCGGGCCGGTCCGCACTGCCGCTTTCCAGCCGGCGTTGAAGGGGCGGATCCGATCGTAGAACGCTTGTAGCGTCGCCGCGTCGGTGGCCGGTGTGACCAGCGTCACCGAGAGCCAGCCTGCCGTGGTGATCGCCACTCCCAGCACCAGCATCAACGAAGGATGCAACGGCTCGAAGCCCAGCGCTTGGTGCACGAACTGCAGATACACCACGACCAAGAACGAGATGACCATAGCGGACAGCTCGCTCCAGGCGTTGATCCGCCACCAGAACCAGCGCAGCAAGAAGATCAGCCCGGTCCCAGCTCCGATCTGCAGCAGGATCTGGAACGCCTGCAACGCGTTCTCGAGCCACAACGACACCATCCCCGCCAGGACGATCAACAGCACCGTCGACAGCCGCGCCACCCGGACGTAGTGGCGATCGTCGCGATCGGGGGCCACGAACCGCTTGTAGACGTCATCGACGATGTACGAGGCTCCCCAGTTGAGGTGCGTGCTGATCGTCGACATGTAGGCCGCGGCCAGCGACGCGACGACGAGCCCCAGCAGCCCGTGCGGCAAGAACACCAGCATGGCCGGGTAGGCCAGGTCGTGGCGCACGATCGACGGATCGAGCCCAGGAAAACGGGCGGTGATAGCGTCCAAGTTCGGATAGACGATCAACGAGGCGAGCGCGACGACGATCCACGGCCATGGGCGCAATGCGTAGTGGGCGATGTTGAACCACAAGGTCGCCTTCATCGCATCGTTCTCGTTACGCGCCGCCAGCATGCGCTGCGCCACGTAACCGCCGCCACCCGGCTCGGCGCCGGGATACCAGGTCGCCCACCACTGGACGGCGATCGGAATGATGAAGACAGGCAACGCTACCCGCCAATCGCTGAAGTCGGGTAGCAGCGAAAGCTTGCCCTCCAGCGCCGGATGCGAGATCAAGCCGGCCAGTCCGCCGACCTCGGGCTGAACGACGGCGAAGTAGGCCGCCGCCAGTGAGCCGATCATGGCTATGACGAACAGCAGCAGATCGGTCACGACGACACCCCACAGACCCGAGGTCGCCGAGTAGATCACCGTCACCGTCCCGGCGATCAGCACCGTCGTGTACTTGTCTATGCCGAGCAGCACGCCGGCGATCTTGATCGCCGCCAGCGTGACGGCAGCCATGATCATCACGTTGAAGAAGACGCCCAGGTAGAGCGCCCGAAAGCCGCGCAGGAAAGCAGCGACGTTGCCCGAATAGCGCAGTTCGTAGAACCCGATGTCGGTGAACGCCCCCGATCGCCGCCACAGCTTGGCGTAGAAGAAGACTGTGCACATGCCGGTGATCAAGAACGCCCACCACAGCCAGTTCTGGCTCACGCCGCCCGTGCGCACCATGTCGGTGACCAGGTTCGGCGTGTCGGTGGAGAAGGTGGTGGCCACCATCGAGGTACCTAGAAGCCACCATGGCGCCTTCCGGCCGGAGAGGAAGAACTCACCGATCCCCGTCCCCGCGCGGCGAGCGAAGATGAGCCCCACCACCAGAGCGACGGCGCCGTACATCGCGACCACCAACCAGTCGATGCCTACAAGCTGCATTGCCTACGGTCTCCCGGGTCTATGTATTTGACTGCCCTTAAATACAGTTACCCGCCGATTCGCGCCACCTCCCGAAGTCCGCCGGAGCGATTGCCGTCCGCACCGTCGGAGCGGTATTCTCTTCCCATACCGCTTGCACACCACCAAGACCCATGAACGAGACGGTGAGCGCGTATGCCCATGATCTCCCGGCGCCAGATGCTCAAAACCAGCGGGGCCGCGCTGGCGGGCCTCGCAACTCTGCCCGAGTCCCTTAGACAGCTCGCCCCCTTTCAGGGGGACGAGGATCTCACACAGTACGTCGACCCCCCGGCGCCAACGTGCCCTTCGGGATGGTCCAGTTGAGTCCCGACAACGGCGTCAACGGCTGGGACTGGTGTTCGGGCTATCATTGGTCCAGTGACCGGATCGCGGGGTTCAGCCACACTCACTTGAGCGGCACCGGCATCGGCGACATGTACGACATATTGTTAATGCCGACCTTCACGTCCGGGCCACCGCTGGGGAACGTCCGCTCTCGTTTCTCCCACGAGCGGGAGCAAGCCGGTCCTGGCTACTACTCCGTCGATCTGCTCGATACCGGCATAACCGCAGAGCTCACGGCTTCGGAACGTGTCGGCGTTCACAGATACGCCTTCCCGGTCCCACCGGCCGGACTACGCGCATCGATAGTCGTGGACCTCGGCCACTCGCTCAACTGGGATCGCCCGACGGAAACGCGGATCAACGTCGAGGGCCCTACGCTCATCAGCGGCTACCGAATGTCCACCGGGTGGGCTCGCGATCAGAGACTCTATTTCGCCGCGAGCTTCTCGCGTCCTTTCGGATCGCACTGGCTCGAGAGCGAGTGGACGGATCCGGGCCAGCGCACCGAGCTCACCGGCGAGCGCGTGAAAGGCTGCTTCCAGTTCATCGCCGGCGGGAGCCGCATCGTCGCAAAAGTCGGCATCTCGCCGGTGAGCATCGAGGGCGCGAAGCAGAATCTCAGGGCCGAGGTTTCCGGCTGGGACTTCGACGCCGTCCGGAGCGCTGCGGCCGAAACCTGGAACGGAGCGCTCGGCAAGATTCAGGTGACGCCCTCGAGCCGCGACGAGAAGGTGCTCTTGTACACCGCCCTCTACCATTCGCTTCTCGCCCCTCAACTCTTCTGCGACGCTGACGGCGCCTACAGGGGGCCAGACGGCGACGTGCATCGGACCCGCGTCTTCTCGAACCACACGGTCTTCTCGCTCTGGGACACTTTCCGCGCCGAACATCCACTGCTCACACTTGTGCAGCCCCAGCGGGTGGAGGATCTGGTTCAATCGATGATGGCCTTCTATCGGGAGGGCGGCCTGCTGCCTGTCTGGTCTCTCGCCGGCAACGAGACCAACACGATGATCGGGTACCACTCGGCACCCGTGATTCTCGAGGCCTGGTCCAAAGGGCTCACCCGCATCGACCCAGGTGAGGCGCTCGACGCCATGATCGAGAGTGCTATGCAGGAGGACCACGGTCTGCGCTACTACAATCCGCCCGAGCCCAAGTCGTTGGCGGAGATCGAGGCAGACGAGACATTACCGAACCTCCGCCGTATCGGCGTGGTGAAACAGGATGAGTTGGCGCGGCACGGCACACTGGTCAACGGGTACGAGCGATCGCTGAGTGGCGACACGATCCGTTACCACTCACCCTACCCCAACGCCCGCTCCGCTCTGTTGATCCGTACCGAGGACGGCCGGAAATCGATCGAGTGGGAGACGGAGCCCGTGCCCATCGAGGCTGCAGGCCAGAGAGTCTCTTTCGTCTGGCTGGCTGGGATCGACGCGGGCGAAGACCGCCATCGCTTCGATCTGTTCGTGAATGAGCAACCCGTCCTGCGCTTCCGTGGACCGCGGCCACCCGACGAGAACTTCCGGGTCACCGGTCCGACCGGAGCCAGGCTGTCGTTCAGAGCGACACACACCGATCGGTACGACGACCTCTTCGGCTTCATGTTCCTCACGCTCCCGACCGGACTGGCCGCCGGCGAGCGGCTGAAGCTCCGCGTCACAGGGGAGGCTGCCGGGACGCAGGATTGGTATATGACGTTCCAGCACCCGTTGCAGCAGCGCCTGACGGCCGACAACATGTACGCCTTCGTGCGCGAGGGGCGAGAGAACCGTCAGGTCGTGAAGGTGGATATCGAACACTTGAGCGCGCCCGCGAGTGCAGAACTGCGCATGGAGGGCGGAAGTGCCCGCAATCTCGACCTCCAGTTCGGGTCGAACCGCGTCCTGATGCCCGCGCCTGCCGTCTTAGAGGAAACAGCTCTTGCCATTCAACTATCGATCGATGGCCAACCCGCGGGGGAAACCGTAATCAACCTCCGGCCGGTGCGTCCCTACGGCTATATACCTGCGGATTGGGAGAGAGAATCGGTTTCGAAAACACTCGAGTACGCTTACGACGACTGGTGCATCTCGAAGATGGCCGAGTCGATCGGTGAAGATTACGACGCGATGACATATAGGGATCGCGCGGAATTCTACCGCAACGTCTTCGATCCGGATGCGGGCTTCATGCGAGGCCGGCTGTCGGACGGCACGTGGAAGGAGCCCTTTTCGCCTGTCGCGGCGTCACACCGACAGGACGAGTACACCGAGGGCAACGCCTGGCAGTACTCGTGGTACGTCCCGCACGACGTACAGGGATTGATCGAGCTGATGGGTGGTCGAGAGGCCTTCATCGCGAAACTGGACGAGTTGTTCGAGATGTCTTCCGAGCTGGAAGGAGCCGCGCCGCCCGATATCAGCGGGATGATAGGTCAGTACGCACAGGGAAACGAACCGAGCCACCACATCGCCTATCTCTACTGCTACGCCGGCGCGCCGTGGAAGACGCAGGAGCGAGTTCGTCAGATCACCGACGCACTGTTCGACACCTCGCCTGGCGGGCTGCCGGGCAACGAGGACTGCGGCCAGATGTCCGCGTGGTACATCCTCAGCGCGATCGGCTTCTACCCCGTCAATCCCGCGGAAGGCATCTACGTCATCGGCACCCCACATTACGAGCGAGTCACTCTCGATGTAGGCGGAGGCCGCCGGTTCGCCGTAGAGGCGCCCGGCGCTTCGTCAGCCAACAGGTACATTCGCTCGGCAACTCTAAACGGTCGAGCGCTCGACCGCAGCTACATCACGCACGAGGAGATTGCCGCCGGCGGCACCTTGGCCTTCAGGATGGGCGCGACGCCCAACAGGGGCTGGGCGGCCGGACCGATGTCGGCGCCGCCATCGATGACGAAGCGGTGACGC
>JBDHHL010000470.1:0-4510 GCA_039589375.1 Gemmatimonadota bacterium
GGCAAGGATCACACGGTCCTACTCAGCACGCACGTTCTGCCCGAAGTCGAGGAGACGTGCCGGCGCATTATCGTGATTCACGAGGGCAAGATCGTGGCGGACGGTTCGACCGACGAACTGCTGGCGCGCGCCCGGGGGACCCGCACGATCGTTGTGGAGGTCGAGGGGCAGGGTGTGGATCAGGCCATCTCATCGCTCTCAGGCATCGAAGAGATCGCGGATCGCGAAGAGCGCGAGGGCCGGACGCGCATGATCCTGGCGGTAGGATCGGGACCGGATCCGCGACCGGAGATCTTCCGGCTCGCCAAAGAAAAAGACTGGGTGCTGTGGGAGCTGCACGAGGAGATGGGCAGCCTGCAGGACCTGTTCAGCCAGCTGACAATGTAGGAGACGGCCGTGATGCGTAACATCTGGACGATCGCGCGGAAAGAGCTTCGCGGCTACTTCGACCACCCGACCGCATACATCCTGTTGGTCGTGTTCTTGGGCATCAATCTGTTCTTCTACTTCCGCAGCGCCTTCCTGATACAGCAGGCGTCGTTGCGTCCGCTGTTCGAGCTATTGCCCTGGATCCTGCTGTTCTTCGTGCCGGCGGTGACCATGGGTGCGCTGGCGGAGGAGAAGCGACACGGCACGCTGGAAGTCGTGCTCAGCCACCCGATCCAGGAGTACGAGCTGCTGATCGGGAAGTACGTTGGGAACGTGCTGTTCGTGGCCATAGCGCTGGCGGGCACGTTGCTGGTGCCGCTGACGCTGAAAGCCGGAGGCTCGCCGGACTTCGGGGTGGTGATCGCCCAGTACTTCGGCAGCCTGTTGCTGGTGGCCGGGATGACGGCGGTCGGCATCTTCGCCTCGGCGCTGACGCGTAACCAGATCACCGCGTTCATCGTGGGGACGGCATCGATCTTCGCCCTGATGATGGTGGGGACGGAGGTCGTGCAGATGGGGCTGCCTTCGTGGGTGTCGAATCCGTTGGGGCAGCTGGCCATCCTGCCGCACTTCGCCAACGTGACCCGGGGGGTCATCGATCTCAGGGACCTGGTCTATTTCGCGGCGGTGGCGGTCGCTTTCCTATCCCTCGCGTACTGGTTGCTGTCGCGGGATCGGCTGAGCCACGCGGGCCAGCTGTATCGGAACCTGAAGCTTGGCACGCTCATGTTGGTGGCCATCGCCGTCGTAGCGAATCTATTCGGTAGCTACATCCCGGGTCGCGTAGACCTCACGGCCGAGCGGCTGTACACGATGTCGAGCGGGACCAAGCGGATTCTAGGCGACCTGAACGACGTCGTGACGATCACGTTCTTCAGCTCGAGCGAGCTGCCGGCGCAGGTGCGAATCCTCGAGCGGGACGTGAGCGACGTACTGCGGGACTTCGAGCGCTACAGCCGCGGCAATGTGCAGGTCATTCGCAAGCATCCGGAGCGGAGCGAGGAGGCGACGCAGGAGGCGCGGCAACTGGGGATCCAGCCGGTCCAGTTCAACGTGGTGCGGCGTGAGGAGCTGCAGCTGAAACAGGGCTGGCTGGGGCTGGCGATCCAGTACGCCGACGGGTCGGAGGTGATCCCGTTCGTGGGCGACTCGCGAACGCTGGAGTACCAGCTGGCCGCCAACGTCTGGCGTCTCACGCGCACGGTGACGCCGAAGGTCGCGTTCGTCACCGGCCAGGGCGAGAAGCCGCAGGCCGAGTACGGGCTCTTCACTCGCGAGCTGAGCCGAACGTACGATGTAGCCACTGTCGATCTCTCGTCCGACACGGCCGTCATCGAGCCGGACGTCGACGCGCTCATCTTCCCCGGGCCGAAGTCGGGGATGAGCCCGCGCGCCAGGCAAATGGTGCGTTCCTACCTGGAGAACGACGGGCGGGTGCTCTACCTGGGCGACGGCGTCGATGTGAACCTGCAGTACCTGTTCGCTATGGCGTTGCCGGACAGCGCCCGAGACATCACGGCGCAATTTGGCGCGCGCGTCAACGGCGACCTGCTGTTCGACCTACGCTCGAACGAGTCGATACAGGTGCCCGGCGAGGTCTTCAGCTACATCGTGGCGTACCCGTTCTGGATGCGGGCGCTGCCGGCGGCGGAGCACGCAATCACTCGCAGCATCAACAGCGTCTTCATGCCTTGGGCCAGCTCCATCGACACGCTGCCGGCGGTGGAAGGCCGGACGGTGACGCCGCTGCTGGCGACGAGCGAGTTCGCCGGGCGTCAGATCGCGAACTTCCAGATCAGGCCGGACGTGCAGCTGGTCTATGATCCGGAGGATCTGGCTCGGTACGTGGTGGCCGTGGCGGTGCAGGGTGCGGTGGATGGGGCGCTAGAGGGTACGCGGGCGGGCCGCGCCGTTCTCGTTGGCGATGCCGACTTCCTGAGCGATCAGTTCATCGGCAACGCTCCCGAGAGCGCCCTCTTCGGACTCAACGCTCTGGATTGGCTCACGCAGACGGACGCGCTCTTGGACATACGGTCGAAGCAGCCGACCGCCCGACCGCTGGTCTTCGAGTCGAACCTCGAGATGCAGGCGGTGAAGTACGTGAACCTGGTCGGCGTCCCGTTGGCCTTCGTGCTGCTGGGAGCGGTACGGCTGCTTAGACGGCGGCGGATGACTCGACGGAAGTACGGAGAATGAGCAATCGGCTACTCAAGACACTGCTAGGCCTTCTGGTCGGCCTGCTGGCGGCGTGGGGCATCGCGCGGCTCGTGTCCGGAAGCGGCGGTAGGCCGGAGGAGGCACCTTTCAGCCTGGGGATGGGCGGGGCGGCGATCGACAGCGCCGTGATCGCGTCGTCCGAGGACACTGTACGCATTGCGGCGGGCGTCGGCTGGACGGTGAACGGTTTCGAGGCGATCAGCGACGCCGGCGAATCGCTCGAGCGAGCGCTGGAGGAAGCGGTCGTTGGCCAACTAGCTAGCCGCAACCCGGAGAACCACGGCCGGCTGGGCGTGAGCGAGCAGGAAGGCCGCCTGCTGAGCGTGTACTCCGGCGGCGACGAGAAGCTCTCGGTCATCATCGGCGGACGGGCCCGAGGTGTCAGGGGCGCTTACGTGCGACGCCCGGGAGCGGACGAAGTGTACACGGTCCAGGGGACGATCGTAGGTCTGGTGAGCCGGGCGGTGGACGATTGGCGCGAGAGGCAGATCCTTTCGGTGACCCGCGGCGACATCGTCGGGATCGAGTACGAGTACGGTGACACGGCGATCTCCCTGGCTCGCGATTCAACGGGCTGGCGGCTACTGCCCGCGGGCATGGCCGTAGAGGAGACCGCCATCTCGTCCGTCGTGAACCAGCTGTCGGGCTTGCGAGCGATCGGGTTCGCGGCAGACACGGTGGCCGACACGCTCACCTGGGAGCCGGCCGCGCGGGTGCGGGTCGTAGGTCCAGGCGAAGCGGTCGTCGGCGAACTGACGTTCTTGGAGCGCGCGGAGGACGTTGGATACTACGTGCGCCGGGCCGGGACGCCGGTCGTCTACACGCTCAGCAAGTACAGTGGAGACCAGATCCTCAAGCGCGAGGACGACCTGGTGCCGGAACCAGCGGAACCGAGCGAAAGCTCGGAAACCGGCGACGTCGAGGAACCCGTCGAGGCCGCGGATACCGCCGCCACTGCGGATACGGCCGTTGCTGCGCCGCAGTCCGGTTGACCCTCTACAGGGCCCGGAATAGATTCCGGGCGCTTTCAGGGGGCTGGGACGAGAGGACGCTCATCTCTCACATTCTCAGCTCTTTCCTGTCTGCGGGGGCGTAGCTCAGTTGGCTAGAGCGCCACGGGGCCCCCGAGCAGTACGCCGATCGCTGGCTGCCGATCTTTGCAAAGCAGTCCCTTGGGGCCGTAGCTCAGTTGGGAGAGCGCCTGAATCGCACTCAGGAGGTCAGGGGTTCGAGTCCCCTCGGCTCCACTTCCTAGCGGCGACTGCATCCACGGCGCCCGGCGCTACGTGATAGCCAAGTGGCTCTCACTTGATTCTCGTGATTCCCACCTGATAGACTCCTGGTTCTCAACGACCTGCACTAGATGGAAAACGGTGTTGGGCGTGTCGGGCGCCGGGTTTCGATCGTAGGGCCTCTCACTGTTCCACTGGAAGCTACCTACGCGGTGCCCCTAGTCCTTGATGTGACTTCATAAGAATGCAGTCTTAGAATGTGTCTAGTGACTGCATTCTTACAGTGGAGGAACCCCGTGAAGTATCTTACGATTCGCAGCGTCCCCCTGCCGCTCGCTCAGGCGCTTGCAGAAGAGAAGGCGAAGCGCGGCACGTCGCTCAACCAGACGGTCATCGAGCTCTTGAGCCAGGCATTGGGAGTCGGGGGGGTCAGGACACGCAGCAACGGGCTGCGACACCTTGCTGGGACTTGGACGGACGAGGAGCTCGCCGGTTTCGAACAGGCGGTGGTGGTGACGGAGCAAGTCGATGAGGAGCTGTGGCGGTGAGCCGGTTCTGCATCGACACGTCGGCATACAGCCATTTCAAGCGAGGCGATCACCAGGTCGTCGCGTTGCTCGACACAGCGGAGT
>JBDHHL010000471.1:0-3758 GCA_039589375.1 Gemmatimonadota bacterium
TCATCTCCCAACGCCAGGCGACGCCCAGGTTACGGCTGGCCGGATCGGGGTATATCGGGAAGCTGGAGACGGCGGCCGTGTCGGGGACCGCCGCGCTGTCCGCCGCCTGCTGCAGGGTATCTGCCGCTTGCTGAGTCGTGTCCGGAGGTGCTACCGCTAGGCTATCGGGCTCCTGAGCCGCGGCGGAGCCGAAACAGAGCAACAGCGCCCCCAGTGCCACAGCGGTGGCCACCCTGGCGCCCGCGAGTCTCTCTAGTGTCCGCACGAAGCCTGCTTTAGCTGGCCCGGCCTCTCACCCACTCGGTGAACAGCCGGACCCCCACGCCCGTCGGTCCCACCGGCTGGTAGGGACCCGCTTTCTCCGCCCACGCGGTCGCCGCGATGTCGAGGTGCGCCCATGGCGCCGAGCCCACGAACTCCCTGAGGAACATGGCGCCGGTGATCGTCGCCGCCGCGCGACCTCCGGTGTTCTTGATGTCCGCGATCTCCGACTTGATCAGCTCTCGGTACTCCTCCCAAAGTGGGAACTCCCATACCCGCTCTCCCGATGCCTCGGCCGCCGCCTTGATCTCGTGCAGGAGAGCTTCGTCGTTACCCATCAACGCCGTCGCCTCGCGACCGAGTGCGATCAGACAGGCGCCGGTCAGCGTCGCGGCATCCACCAGAGCCTCGGGCTCGAAACGAGCAGCGTAGCTCAGAGCGTCCGCCAGTATCAGCCTACCCTCGGCATCGGTGTTCAGCACCTCGATCGTCTTTCGCGCCCGAGAACCGATCACGTCTCCAGGCCGGGTCGCATGACCCGACGGCAGATTCTCCACGGCAGGTATCAAACCCACCACGTGTGCGCGCAGCTTCAGTTCGGCGATCGCCTTTACCGCACCTAGCACCGCAGCCGCGCCCGACATGTCGATCTTCATCGTCTCCATGCCCTGGGCAGGCTTCAGCGACAGGCCGCCGGAATCAAATGTGACTCCCTTCCCCACGAGAACGACGGGTCGCCGCTTTTTGGCGCCTCGGTACTCCAGCGTGATGAACCGCGGCTCTTCGTCGCTTCCCGCAGCAACCGCGAGCAAGGCCTTCATCCCGTCCTTCTTGATCTCGTCGGCATCGAGAATCTTGACGTCGAGATCTAACTCTTTTCCCAGCTTGATGGCCTCATCCGCCAGGTAGCCGGGCGTCACAATGTTGGCGGGTTTGACGGCTAGCTCTCTGGCATAGTTCTGGGCCGTGGCCAGAACGCGACCCAACTCTCCTCCCGCCTGAGCGTCCTTCTCCCAGTCCGCCTCAGCCACCTGCAAGACTATCGTGTGAATCGGCGCCTTGTGGTCGTCCTCGGAGGGTTCGCTGCGCAGCTCGTCGTAGCGCCACTGTCCCAGCGCCACGCCCTCGACCAGTGCGCGGGCCGCCGTCGCCACATCCATCTTTCCCGGCATCCAGGCGGGTGCCAGCCCGAGAGCGAGCTCCGTCAGGCGCAGCTCGCTGGCCCGCTTGGCCGCGCGCCCGCCGACCTCCCTCAGTCGTTCCGGACTCAGATCCGCACACGACCCTACACCCGCCAGCAGGACACGATCCGGACCACCATCCCGCTGCCGATAGAGCAGCAGCGTCTCGCCTCGCCGAGCTCGAAAGTCGCTGCTCGTCACCGCCCGGGTCAGCGTCAACCCCAAGGCCTCATCGAGCGTGTGCAGATCGCCGCTCGGGCGCTCCGCCGCCTCATTCGGGCCTTGGCACCACGGCAGCACCAGGAGGGGCGAGTCGACCTCCGAAGGAGTCCCAACGTTTATCTCAACCTTCATGTCGTGATCGGCCATTCGGGCACTCGGTTCTGTGGCTAGACGGCAGGGAGGGCGGCCAGGGCCTGCGCCGTATAGTAAGCCGTCCCGCGTGCATGACAAGATGCGACGTGCTCTTTCCGTGTCACGTGGAACCCAGGCGCGTACACGCCACTCTGGACACCTCCTCGAGATTGGTTGCGATCACATGCGTCAACTTCTTGTACAAGAATCATTTAGTATAACAAATGTGAAGCAATATCAAGACTCTCACAAGCACCCTTCGAATATCGAATACGGGATATCGAACAAAGGAATGCTGAAATGAGCTGGCGAGCTCCCGACCTTGGTTATTCGTTGATCGGTGTTCGATATTCGTTATTCCAAGCCCGCATCTACGCCTCCTTCCATCCTGTCCACCACCACCGTGGCGGTCAGTGTACCGGTAACGTTGGTTGCGGTGCGAGCCATATCCGGGATCCGATCCACGCCGAGCAGCACCGCAATGCCGTCCAGTGGGATGCCGACGGTGCCCAGCGCTGGCGCCATGCTCAGCACGCTGCCGCCGGGCACACTGGCCACGGCGATCGACACGATGAACGTGGCCAGCACCGCTCCGCCGATTCCGGCGGCCGGCAGCGGTATGCTGAACAGCCAGGCCAAGAAGACGATGCCGGCGCCCTGAAACACGGCGCTGCCGGCCCGGCCCAATCCAGCCCCGAGCGAAACGACGAAACTCGAGACCGGCTGCGAGACGTTCAGATCCTCATCCGCTGCTTCGAGCATCGCCGGAACCGTAGCGGGCGATGACGTCGTCGCCGCAGCTATCACCTGGGGCGTGATGCAGGCTTTGAGGAAATGGCCGACTGGCCTGCGGGCCAAGAAGCGCACGGCGGGCACGTAGACCAACGATATGAATGCCACCAGCGCCACGAGCACGGCCAATACAAAGGTCATCAAGCTCTGCAGTATCGCCCAGCCGGCCCGAGCGGTCACGGGCGCAGCCAGGGCAAACACGCCTAGGGGCGCGATCCACAGGATCCAATCCACCAGTTTCACCAGGGCGGCCGCTATCGACCTGGCCAGCGATATCAGCCGGTCCCTTTCCCTCCTTGGCAGCGTGCCCGCAGCCGCGGCGAGGAGAACCGTGAAGACTATGAGCGGCAGCAGAGCTCCCTCGGCTGCAGCCGCGAACGGATTCGCCGGAATCAGTCCCAACAGAAAGTCGACGGCCCCTGGCAGGGTCGGCGCATCGGTCACTTCGGAGCCCACTACTTGCGCGGCCGCCTCGCTGGTCAGCGGCAGCATCAGCCGCATAACGCCCATCCCCACCAAAACCCCGATCAGGGCCATGGCGGCGAAGAACAGCAAGGTAAGTCCGCCCATGCGTCCCAGGCGTCGTAGATCGCCTAGCGATGCCACGCCGACGAAGACCACCGCCGTCACCAGGGGAATGACGACCATCTTGAGGATGTCTACGAATGCCTTGCCCAGCGGCTCGACGGAGGCCGCCAACCCGACCAAGATCGGGTTGCCCGTGACCGCCGCAGCCAGGCCCAGCAGCAGGCCGCCGACGAGGCCGAGAGCTATCGCGATGTGGAGTTTCAATGGCTAGCGATTCGTTTGGCTGCCCAACCGGCTCTGCCATGCCTCCAGGCGATCCGGCTTGAGGAACAGGTAGTACAGACGCCCCTCAGAGTACTGTCCACCGGCACGTTTCTCCGCCTCCGGTCCCACGCCGTAGTAGATATCAGCACGCCCCGGTGAACGGATCGCGCCACCGCTGTCCTGATCCAGCATCAACTGCTCGAGTCGCCGAATTCGTCCTCTAGGATCCAGACCATCGGTGACGACGAACACCACCCCACCGGGAGGAAACAGATCCTTGTCCGTAGCCAGGGACCTGAGCGGCGTGACTTTCACGCCGAGAGAGCCGGCCGGCCAGTTCGTGTCCTCGACCTCTTGGAAGAATATGAACCTCGGGTT
>JBDHHL010000472.1:0-3737 GCA_039589375.1 Gemmatimonadota bacterium
GATCGGCGCGCTGGCTGTACGGACCGTATTGTGCGTGGCGGCTGAAGTACCACGGATCGTTCTCTCGGTCGATGGGCCGCAGGTCTGTCGGTTGCAGGGCGATTCGGTCGGGGCCATCGCAGAGGCGGTCAAACGCCAGGTGAGCGGAAGAACTCCAGGGCGCAAGCAACGTCTCATCCGGCGGTGCCGTGAGTAGGAGTTCAAACTCCTCCTCCGGCCTGACGAATCTCGCAAGCCCCGTCGGTTGCTGGTTGTGCTCGCCTACGGGGAGGCCGGCCAGCACCTTTGGCCCGTGAACGCGGAAGGAGAAGACGAACGGCTCCTCGAGCCGGCTACCGTCCATGGCCTGGAAAGTGTTCGCCACGGTGACGCGGTACTCCGTCGTGGGTTGGAGAGGCTCGCCTGGTGTGAAGCGGATCGTTACCGGGTCGCGCCATTCGAGCACACCCGCCGCAGGTGGCTCGATGCTCACGACGGTGTTCGGATCGACCGTTTCACCGAGTCCGCCGGCCACCGGGCGGTCGAAGGTGATTCTCACGATGTCCACCCACTCCACCGTGCCGCGGGGTGTGGCGCGCATCACCCTGAGCGGCTCTGGTTCCTGGGTCAAAGGCACCGTGACGGACAGAAGCAGAGAGAGAGGTATCGCGAGCATTAGCACCAGCCTGCTGGGTTAGAAGGCGCGGGGACTGAACAAGTTAGACCGCGGTCCTCTGGTAGGTCAATCTGAAGACGGCGTGGCTGCCCTTGCTGGGGCGATCTAGCGTCCCGACGGGCTCCGTTACCTGATCGTTACAAGACCTTTACGTGCCCTTCTCACGGCGTGGCTAACTTCTCTGCGCTGGTTTGGGACATGAAGCAGGAAGGATCGATGCAATGATTGAGAGCGTTGAGCGCGTGCGTGCAGTTCAGGTCCTGGTGCCGTTGCTGCTCATCGTGTTAACGGCCGGCTGCGGTGGCCGGGACTCGGGTTCGATCGCCGGTGCGGTACACGTCGACGGCTCGAGCACCGTGTATCCGATCACGCTGTGAACATCGCCGAGGCGGCCCAGCTTCTCGTCGATCGGCACAGCGGATGGTCGCTGCCGATCGAGCTGTCGGAGGGTGGCGCCATCGCGCAGGGGATGTTGCGCGACGTACTCGACGCCTTCGTGCAGCGGGACGTCGACAAGGCAGGGGCTGTGATCGAACGGGATGACCGGGTCGATCAATTGCACGTGTCTCTCTTGAGATCCACGATTACGATGATGATGGAATCTCCCAGCTATATCGGGCAGGGACTGTCGTTCATCCTGATCGGCCGTAACATCGAGCGCGTAGCGGATCTCGCGTGTAACATCGGAGAAGACGTCGTGTATCTGGTGGAAGGAAAGATGATCCGGCATCCGGGAGTGCACGACTGAAGCTAGAAGGTCAAGCCTGTTCCTCTCACCTCTGCTGCAAGTCCCTCCATAAGCTGGAGCCCGTATCCGGTCCCCAGGTCGATAGAACGAGGCGAATGCCACTCGTAGGGATTCCCCGCGGTCTCGACGGCGAGTGTACCGAGGCCGAGCCGGCGCTGAAAGGGCGATTGCTTGAAGTGAAGTGCCTGGATCTTGCGGACGGGTACGATGTACGTCCTTCGGGTCCACAAACCCTCGCGGACCAGCACGAAGGATCCCGAGCGGGCATGGCCCAGATGGCGGTAGTGAGCTGCAGCCAGGAACCAGGCCGGTATCAAGCCGGCCAACAGAGCCAGGCCGGCGGGGCCGGCAAATGCCGTCAGAATGCTGCTGGCCAGAATGACCGCCGCGGCCCTGCGGAAGAACAATCGGCGACGGGCGCGCGGGTGCGAAGGGCGCCAATCGACGTGCTCCCAATCGAGTTTAGGATAGGCGATCTTCAGATACTGCGGCACATCGACGCGACGCACGATCGGCGTAAGCGTCTCGACTCGCTCGTCGGCTTTGACGCCCGGGCCGTATCCCGCCGTCTGAACCTTGACCGAGGCGAGGCCCAACCAGCGCCGCAGGATCGGTTCTTCGATTTGCGCGTTCTGCACGCGGCTACGTCGGAACCCCTTTTCCCGACGCGTAAAGAGGCCGTAGCTGACCCTGATCTCGCTGCCTCTCTGCCTTATCGTGAAATCAAAGAAGCGGATGACGCTGGCGAGGATCGAGAGTCCCCAACCGGCTAGGCCGAAGAAGAGGGTCAGCAAGAAGAGGCCGACGGCGAAGGCCCGTAGGTCGTGCTGGGCAGTCTGGACCAGGCTGCTTGCGGCGGTGTCGGGCTGCAACATCTCGGGCGGTAGGACCCGGGTGAGCAGCCAGTCGGTGGGTACGACGTCGAGGAAGTAGTCGCCGCCGAGAAGAGCGGCCACCAGAAGGCCTGCCCGGTTCGAGGTCGCTCCGGCGATGACGAGATCGGTTAAGCTGACCCGCCGAATCAGGAAGTCCGGCGAGGCGGGCTGCTCGAGTCGCTCCGGACCTTCGCCGGTCGGTGAGCCGAAGATGTCGGGCTCAAGAGATACGCCGGGTTGAGCTGGCACATCGCGTTGCCCGGCGGCGATCGTCACTAGCGTGTCGCGAAGGCACTCCCCATCGGCGCGGCTGATCACGTGCAGCATCGCCTCGGTTCCGTGACCGCCGGCAGTCTCGACTCTCGCGGTCACGACGCGAAAAATCTGCTGGAGGAAGCCCGCGCGCAGGTCAACGTTCTGAATGCGTGAGCGTGGGATGACTCGCCGCTGGCGGATGATGACGCCGTGCTTGAGGATCAGGCTTTCCTCGGTCAACTGGTAGCGAAATCGCAGGTAGCTGGCCGTGATCCAGACCGCCACGGCTGCGGCCGACACCGCCAGGATGAGTAGCGCCGGCCCGCCGAGACGCGCGGCGACTACTGCAAGAACGACGGCATATAGTAGTTGAACCGAGCGAAGAAGGGGCGTCAGCGGATGGAGGCGGCGCCAGCCTTCCGGGTCCTCACGTTCGTTCATCCAATTCCTCGAGGTGCGCGAGTTCTTCCCGAAGTCGCTCCGCTTCTTCGGTCGTGAGTCCCGGGATCTCGGCGTCGGCGCCCCGCGTTCCCGCCGTGTAGATGACCAGCGAACTGAGTCCGTGCCAGCGCTGTAGAGGTGATGTTCGTGTGTCGACGTGCTGAACTCGTACGCGCGGGATCAAAGAACGGGATCGCCATACAACACCCTTCTGGATGACGACGCGATCGCTCTCTACCGTCCAGCGCCAGAATCGGTAGCGAAGCGGCGGCCAAAATAGGGCGTAGGTTACACTAACGATTCCCACGGCCGCCGTGATGACGCCTGGGAACAGCAGCTCCACGTCGCGCCCGCCCAGCACCGTAATCTCGAGAATCCCGGTGACAGCAGTCACGAGTCCTGCGCCCAGGAAACCAGATAGTCGCCAGACGGTGATGACGCGCGGATCTAGCTCGTTCAGGGATTCCGGCATTGGCTATCAGGTAGCGTTGAGGCGCCGCGGTCGCAAGCTGAGGGAGGGTGAGTAGCTAGCGTACAGTAGCGTTCTCTGCGACGGGAAGCTTGGCATCGAGCCATTCGCGCACCACGACGGCCATGTCACGGTGCTCCACATCGACCTGGTAGTTGAGGTATCGCATCTCGCCGTCAGGTAGAAGTCCAGCCAATTCGCTGAGAGCGTCGCCGATCTCCGGGTAGCGAAGCAGGACTTCGTCGCGCAAGACGGGTGCGGCTTCGTAGGGCGGGAAGTAGGCTTGGTCGTCGC
>JBDHHL010000473.1:0-3731 GCA_039589375.1 Gemmatimonadota bacterium
CTGAAAGACCCCAACTCGACGGGGACGGAAGCGGACATTCAGGCGCAGATCGCAATGCTGTTCGAGCTACGGGACGACATGAACGCCGCCGCCGAGATGGTCAACCGAATCGAGTGGATCCGCAGGCAGCTCTATGACCTGCGCGCGGTGCTGGAGGAGAAGGAGGGTGCCGACGACGTCGTCGCAGCGGCGGACGACCTAGATGAGAAGCTCATCGGGTTAGAGGAAAACCTGATCCAGTTGAAGCTGACGGGCACGGGCCAGGACGGGGTTCGCTGGCCCGCGATGCTGGTCGGCAGAATCGGGTACCTGGCCGGCGTGGTCTCGGTTGGGGATTTCCCGCCGACGGATCAGGCGGGGGAGGTGCAGGGGGTTCTGGAGGAGCGGCTGCGGCGCTACGAGGGTACGCTCGACGACCTGCTCCGGACAGATGTCGCGGCGTTCCAGCACATGCTTCGCGAGCGGGAGCTAGGTTCTGTGGTCACGGAGCTACGCTGATGCTTTGACAAAATGTTGATGACCGCGTGTTACCGTCGCTGTGGTCTGTGAGGCTGCGCGGCGGTAGCGCGGATTCTCTGCCAGTTTCGTCACCTCGCAGCGAAGGTGCCCCCGTGGCGGAACTGGCAGACGCGTCTACCGGCGGAGTAGATGACCGTAAGGTCGTGTGGGTTCAAGTCCCACCGGGGGCACACCGCCATACAAGGGAAATCGACACTTGACCCTCAAGAAAGAGCGTACTAGAGTGGAGATACGCCGGTAGACGCCAGTTCCATCACGGATAGAGCCCGGAGGACTCCCTCCGGGCTTGGCGTTTGGTCCTGTGGTCACGGAGCTACGCTGAGCTCAGCCGCTCCGCGATACGTAGCCCCGCTTGGCCGGCAAGGCTGGGCGGGGCTACGCGCGATGCCGGGCTTCCTATGTTCCAGCCCTGCCTCATGGTCGCGTCGCTGGCCCGAGTGCGACTGCTTCAGAGAGCACGTGTGCCGGTACGCCGGGCAGCGCTGGGCTGAAAAACGCTGGGGCCCGAAGAATCTCTCCGGGCCCCAAGTTCCGTGGCGAAATGCTAAACCTGACCGCGTTGGTTGTTTCAAATGTGAGACTGGCGGCTCGATGGGTCAAGGACGACGAGTCTTTTTTCGGCCACCTAATCCGCGGTCAGGCGCGTCTGCTAGTTCCGCCACGGGGACACTTTCACCGTGAGGTGGCGGACTTCGATCTTCGCGCTAGCCAAGCCCTCACAAACCTAGCCTGGTCCTAAGGAAATCAGTGCTGACGGACGCCGACAACACGAAGCCTCCCTCGAGAATGGATGCCGGCCCAAAGTAAAGGTTGTCGAGCGGCGCTTCGTCCCAACGGTCGGTTCTGATGAACGAACCGATCACTGCGCCGAGGAGTGCACCGACCGCGCCGGTGCCGAGACCAACAAGAGCAGCTTCACCGGTGCAGGATTCCCGGCTGCTCGTACTGGTAGAGATACCGAAATCCGCATCACACAACGCTCCCCAGGCAAACGTGCCTGCAAGGCCTAATGTCACGAATCCGGCGGCGGCGCCCTTAAGCGCACCTGTCCTTTCGCCGCGACTGACCTCGAGTTTCGCTATGTCACGGAGCGCAACGGTGCGGAGTCCCGACGTCTTGTGTTGTATGACCAGCGCACTGCCTTCTATGGTCTGGATTGTGCCGACGAAGGCGGAATGATCCCGTTTCAGGGTGACTCGTACGCGGTCGTGTGGCTCAACCGGCCAAGGCTCCTGCGCGCCAAGTTTGACGGGCGCGGCGAAGATCATGGCGGCGATCAAGAATGCAAAGGTTCGATAGTTCACAGCGACCCCCTTTCGCTGTCGTTGCAGTGCTGCACCAGAATGGCGGCCAGCGGTCAAGCGATGGTCAAGCGCTGAAACCGCATCGAGTTCTTGACTAGCCGAGCTGCTCCAGCTAGCATTTTTCTACTTGGCAAGTGGATGCCGTTTCCGTCACGGAAAGAGCCCGGAGAATCTCCTCCGGGCTTGGCATTTGGGTAGTTTGTCCAATGCGCTACGTACTCGTCTTGATATCCTTCGTCGCACTCGTCGGCTGCGGTGATGCGGGGCCAAGCGACACCGAACTGGCCTGGCGAGGCAGCATCGATACGCTGGAGGGCGGAACAGTTCATGTTCGCAATCCGGCATCGCCGGTCTGGGACAGTACGGCGGTGTGGACGTTGAAAGAGGAACTCCGGATTGGGAGTATCGAAGGCCCGGAGCAAGAGATCTTTGGCAGCATCGCTGCGGTTAGCACGGACAGAAGTGGCAACATCTATGTGCTGGAAAGCCAGGCGCAGGAGATCCGCGTCTTCACGCAGGACGGAACGTACCGCCTCACGATCGGCCGCAAAGGGTCGGGCCCGGGCGAGCTCGAGGGCGCCTTCGGACTGGCATGGGATGACCAGGGACGTCTGTGGGTTCCCGACGCGCGCAACGTTCGTTACGTAGTCTTCGACTCGCTCGGCAACCTTCTGATGGAATACCGGCGGCCCCTCAGCCCGGTCTACCCGTTCCTCGGCGGTTTCGATGAGTCGGGGCGACTCGTTGACCTCACCGCAAGCGCGAGCCCGCAGCAGCTGGACCTTATCCCGGTTTCCTTCGACCCCGAGCTGGAAACCTTCGAATACTGGGCTCCAGTGATTCACTCCGCCTACTTTGGAGTTGCGCCGCCGGGTATCGTGCGACTGCGCCCCCGGCAGACGTTGTCTATAAGCCCAGCGGGCTACCTATGGTTCGGCTCAACCGGAGTGTACCGACTCTATCAGAGAACGTTGGCGGGAGACACTTTGCGGATAGTAGAGCGCCCCTCCGAAGCTGTGCCACTGTCCGACTCGGAACGAGAGGCGGTCATGGCGGAGCTCGCCGAGTTCCGGATCCGAGTCGATCCGCGTCTGATACCTACCCACGAACCGGCTTTCAACCGTATGGTGCTCGATAATGCAGGCTACCTCTTCGTGAATGTGCCGGGGACTGAGGAGCTCGTTGGCAGACTGATCGATGTGTTCGATCCTGAGGGGCGGTACCTTGGCAGGATCACCTCACCAGTGCGTTTGGACTGGAGGGTGCCGCCCGAGATAACGGAAGAGTATCTCCTTGGGGTGGCACTGGACGAGCTGGACGTCAGGTATGTCGTCAGGCTACGCCTTACACGGTCTAATCGGTCGTAGTCATCGCGTGCATGGAACCCGCAAACGACTTTCGCCGAGGTCTTGATTGATCCTTTGGTTTGGCTTGGCGTCTGAGATAGTCGCTTGTTGCTCGGTTGCCCGTCCTTCACCCGCCTAGGTCGACCGCTACGCTGTCGAACGTGAACTCGGCAGTGGTGGGATGGCGCTCGTGTATCTGGCGGAGGATCTGCGGCACGAACGTCGCGTCGCCATCAAGGTCCTCCGTCCCGAGCTCACGTCGGTCGTCGCCGCCGAACGCTTCCTGCGAGAGATCAAGCTCACCGCCGGGCTGGCGCACCCACACATCCTGCCCTTGCTCGACTCCGGCGAGGCCGACGGATTGCTCTACTACGTCATGCCGTACGTGGAGGGCGAGTCGCTACGCGACAGGCTAGGTCGCGAAAAGCAGCTGCCTTTAGATGAGGCCGTGCGGATCGCTCGTGAAGTGGCCGACGCCCTTAGCTATGCTCACCATCACGATGTGCTCCATCGCGATATCAAGCCGGAGAACATTCTGCTCGGGTCGGGCCATGCCGTTGTC
>JBDHHL010000474.1:0-3702 GCA_039589375.1 Gemmatimonadota bacterium
ACTGGTGGAAGCCGTCGTTCGTCGAAACGGGTTCGCCCTGGGGCCGATCAGCTGGGAATTGCGGTGGCAACAACGTATCGGCGTCATCGGCACGAACGGGTCCGGCAAGACGAGTTTCCTCGAGCTAATCAACGGATCTCTGCAACCTGAGCAGGGCCGGAGGCAACAAGGATCTAACGTCTACTTCGGCTACTTTGACCAGACCAGACGATCCTACGAGACCGACGATCCTCTCTTGCGCGTGTTCGTGGGGCGAGCCGGGATGCCCGAGGAGGATGCACGCTCACAGTTGGCGAAATTCAACCTCTCCGAGGATCATGTCGTCAAACCGGCTCGACGTTTGAGCCCCGGCGAGAGGTCGCGCGCGGTGCTGGCTGAACTGATGGCACGAGGCACGAATTTGTTGCTTCTGGACGAACCGACGAATCACCTCGACCTCGAAGCCATCGAGGAGCTGGAGCGAGCGTTGCAGCGCTATGACGGAACGCTCGTGGTCGTGTCGCACGACCGCCGCTTCTTGAAGAACCTGAGGCTACACTCATTGTGGCAAACACGGTGCGGCCGACTGGAACCTGCGCGCCTCGAGGACGTCTTGCCAGCAAGCCCCTGACGGGACGTCCGTTCCGAACCGAGGCGCTCGGCCGGCCATTGACAACACAGAACCGATGCTGTTATTGTTCTTTGCCGTTGAGGACACCAGTGAACGATAGAGGGACCTGGCCAGACGCCGGTCCCTTTTTTGGTAAGCTGAGAGAACGGCTGTACCGGCAGGGTGCCGGCAGCAGCAACGGTGTGCCTAGCGCGGGGGCATGATCCGCGTGGAACGTGTAGTCGGTTAGTACGGCAGAGCCGGACTCCGATTACCAAGAATACAAAGGAGTACGGTTGATGCGTACGACCGGAACCGTCAAGTGGTTCAACGACAGCAAGGGCTTCGGATTCATCACGCCCGAGGACGGACAGAAAGACTGCTTCGTCCACCACACAGCGATCCAGGCCGAAGGCTTCAAGAGCCTGACCGAGGGTGAGCGTGTGGAGTTCGACATCGTGCAGGGCGACAAGGGCCCGGCGGCTCAGAACGTGTCCAAGCTGGACAGTTAAGACCCATACTTGACGAGGCCAGCATGAGGGGCCACCGCGATTGGATCGGGGTGGCCCCTCGGTCTATCTCCACTTCCGGCCGGTTCACTCTCTCTTCAACACGTCCACCAGATTGACCTGCGTCGCTCGCCAGGCAGGCAGCAGACACGCCAGCGCCGCAACGAGGACGAGGAATCCGGCCGCGCCAACGTAGGTCGCCGGGTCGAGCGGCTGGGTCTCGAACAGCAATTGGCGGACGAGGAGCGTACCGGGGTAGGCGCCGGCCATGCCCAGCAGCAACCCAACGCCGACCAGCACTAGGCCCTTCCTGAGGATCATGCCGAGCAGATCCGCGTTCGACGCCCCCATCGCCAGACGGATGCCCATCTCGTTCATTCGCTGACTGACGTGGTACGCCAGGACACCGTACAGTCCGATGGCCGTCAACACGAGCGCGAGGCCGGCGAAGAGACTCAGCGACACGATGACGATTCGGAAATCGGCCAGCCCATCGTCGACTACTGACGCCATGCTGGCGGGGCGGGCGAATAGGACGTTCGAGTCCTTGCGTCGCAGCAAGTCCTCGATCGGTCCAACCAGCAGTTGCGGATCCCCGCTTGTTCGAACGGCGATCTGCAACCGCGTGGCCCCGATCTGGGCGGACGACATGTACGCCGCGGCGTCGGGGGCGCCTCGCAGTGTGTTCACTCGGGCGTCGGCTACCACGCCGATTACCTCGAACGAACGGTCACTCCAACCGATTCGCACCATGCGGCCGATGGGATCCGCATCGCCGAAGAGGGTCCGCGCCACGCCCTCGCTGATGACCGCGACGTACGGGCTCCCGGGGACGTCTGTTGCCGAGATGTCTCGTCCCGATAGGAGCGGGATTCGCATCGTCTCGAAGTAGCCGGGATATACCCAACGGGACATGGCAGTGAAGTCCTCGCGGACAGACGGAGGCGGCTGGTCCGCGGGCCAGACGCTCCAGTCCTGCCAGCGGCTGCGGATCGGCAGCTTGTTGATCAGCGTCGCCGAAACAACTCCCGGCAGCGCCTCTATCTCTTCGAGCAGCGACGTATAGAACAGGCTGCGCTCTTCCGGGGTCCTGTAGTCGGCCGCCTGGATCTGGAGCTGGCCGGTCAGCAGGTTCTCGGGGTCGAAGCCCAGTTCCACCGTGGACAGGTGGGCGAAGCTGCGGATCAACAGGCCCGACCCGATCAGAAGAGCGATGGATAGCGCGACCTGCAGAACGACCAGCCCACTCCGCAGACGGCTACTGCGTACGCCTTCGGACGCGTGCGTCCCCGATCTCAGCTGCCGAGCCGGGTGTAACGCCGTGCCGCGAAGGGCGGGTATCACGCCGACCAGCAGTCCTGTCGCGACGGCCAGCAGGAGGGTGAAGACCAGCGCCCACGCGCTGATGACGGGACGTTCCATGCCGAGCTCGCCCACGGGAAGCAACCTCAGCAGCACGTCCTGCAGCAGATAGGCGACGGCGATGCCCAGCAGGCCGGCCACGACCGTCAGGATCACGCTCTCGGTCATGAGCTGGCGGACCAGGCGACGCCGCGAAGCCCCCAACGCGGAGCGCATCGCCATCTCGGAAAGCCGTCGCTCTCCCCGCGCCAAGAGAAGCCCCGCGACGTTGCCACAGGCGATGAGCAGCACCAAAGCGGTCGTCGCCATCAGCAGCAGCAGGCTGAGACGCACCCTGTACGTCATGAAGCCGTGCAGGTCCGTCAGCAGCAGCGCTTTGCCTTCGTTGCTGGCAGGATACTGCTGCTGCAGGCTACTGGAGATGGCATCGGCCTCGCTCTGGGCCTGCTCGATCGTGACTCCCGGCCTCAGCCGGCCGATGACGAAGTGACTGTGGGAATCACGCTCAGAATCGAATGGGCCGTCCTTATCCACCAGGCGCCAGAGGTCGGCGTCGTACAGGAAACGAAATCGGCGCGGCATTATGCCAACAATGCTGAACGAAGAACCGTCCAGTTCGATTGTGCTGCCCACCGCATCCTGCGCGCCCCCAAACCGACTCTGCCAGTACGCGTAGCTGATCAGGATGACCGCCGCCCCGCCCTGTACCTCCTCTTCGGGCATGAAGTGGCGGCCGGCGATCGGATTCACTCCCAGCGTTCGGAACAGGTTCCAGGTTACATAAGAGGCGTGGACCAGTTCCGGCACCCGACCGCCCGTGACGGTGTGCTGCACGGTGAAGGTCGCGAGTGCCGCGAGATCTTCGAACGAACGGCCGTACTCGCGGTAGTCGAAATAGTCGACCCGCGAGACCGGGCCGGACATTTCCCCGTCGATCGTCTTGAGTCCGGCCACCAACCGGTCAGGCTCGTGGAATGGAATGTTGCGCAGCAGCGTCGTGTGAATCGTCGTGAAGAGTGCCGTATTCCCGCCGATGCCGACGGCGAGAATAAGAACGGCGACGGCGGCAAAGCCCGCGTTCCTTCTCAGGGCACGGAACGCGTAGCGGATATCCTGAAAGAACGTGTCGGTCGTGGCCCCGAGCCTGCGCTCCCGCACCTCCTCCTTCACTTGCTCTACCCCGCCCAACTCCAACCTCGCCTCGCGCCGCGCCGCTTCGGGGTTCATGCCCGCGCGGATCTT
>JBDHHL010000475.1:0-3696 GCA_039589375.1 Gemmatimonadota bacterium
GATACTCGCGCCTTTTTCGGCTGGATATTCGGGCACCAGATCGGACAGCTTGTCGTCGAGGTTCAGCTTGCCGGCATGGACGAGCTGATAGACCAGCAAAGTCGTGAACGGTTTGGTGGCGGAGGCAATTCGGAACTGCGTGTCCAGGCTGTTCGGCACTTGGCGCTCGATATCGGCCAGGCCGAAGGCGCCGGAATAGACGGGCTCGCTTTCTGCCGACACCAGTACGGTCCCCGAATACTGGCCATTGGCGGCCATCGCCTCCATGATCGCCGAGATCTCAGCGCGCTGTCTGTCTGAGATCCTCTCTTCGGGTAGACGGGGCTCGCTACTAGAGGATGCGAACAGGAGCGCTGCCGCACCTAGTGCTATGACGGCTAGGGAGAGTCTTCCGCTGCGGCTCATGTGTTTCACCCAGGATGGGTTGGGTAGGCACGCCGAGGCGGGATGAAGGTCGTGTACGCCTAGCGCAAACGCAAGCCGGTCAGCAGGCCACAGTGCGCCGGGACGCCAACCCCACCAAAGGCCCCTTTCGCCTGAAACTGGGACGTTGTATCATTCGTACGCAACTATAGTGGCAGAAACTATAGTGGCTGGGCAGCAGAGAGCGTCCTGCCGCCAGTTGGCCACGCGAGAAAGGACACGCGGGATGAACGACCGTCGAAACGACGCTGAGGACCTTCTGCCCTTGAGCGACCTTTCCTTCCATATCCTGCTGGCGCTAGGCGCCGGGGCGTCGCACGGGTATGCCATCGGCAAGGAGATCGAGCGCCGCTCCGGTGGCCGGCTCAGTCCTGCGACCGGCAGCCTCTACCAGGCGCTGCGACGGCTGCATCGGGACGGGCTGATCGAAGAGGTCGCGCGGCCCCGGCGCATCACCGTCGACGATGCTCGCCGCCAATACTTCCGGCTGACACCGTATGGGCGGCGCGTATTCGCATTGGAAGCGCGGAGGCTGGAGGCGCTGTTGTCCGCAGCCCGCGAGCTGAGACTCGTGCCGGCCTGATGGATGCTCGGCTGAGTGGAGTGTGATGAATGGCTGATATAGTTGGGTTCTACAGGCGCTGGCTTCGCTGGTACCCTCAATCGTTCCGCGAGACATACGGCCCGGGCATGATTCAGACGTTCGGCGAGCGATTGGGCGAGGCGCAGGATGGTGGGAAAGGGCAGGTCATAGCGCTCGTCGTTCGCGAGCTCTGGAACGTCGTAACCACAGCGGTGATCCAGCGGATAACGGCGATCGCACGAGACGTCCGCTACACCTTCCGCTCCCTCCGGAATAACCCGGGCTTTGCGAGCGTGGCGGTGCTCACGCTGGCTCTGGGCATCGGTGCCAACACGGCGATCTTCAGTGTCGTCAACGGTGTATTGCTGCGGCCGCTGCCCTATGAAGATCCCGGTCGCCTCATCCGCATCTTCGAGGTCGACTCGCTGCGTGGATGGCAGATGGGCTTCTCACCGCCAAACTTCGTGAGCCTCCGTGAGGAGGCGACACTGTTGGAAGACGTCGCGGCCTATCGACCAAGCTCGGTGACGCTGATAGGGCAGGGAGACCCCGAGCGGCTGGCGGCGATGAGAGTGTCGACTCGGTTCTTCGAGCTGCTTGGCACGCCGCTGCAGCTCGGCCGGTCTTTTCTGCCCGAGGAAGAATTGGCGGGCACCGAGCCGGTGGTGATCCTGAGCCACGGGCTGTGGCAGCGCCGCTTCGGCGGGGACAGGGATATCCTCGGTCAAACGGTCATCCTGAGCGACGTCCCGCGAACCGTCGTCGGCGTCGCGTCGCCGACTCTCGGCTTCGGTCCTGACACGCCCGAACTATGGCTCCCGCAGGAATTCAGCGTTCGCGACGTCAGCTTGAGAGGACGCCACTTCCTACGGATTCTGGGTCGCCTGAGTGCAGGGGTCGAGTTCGATGTGGCCGTCGAGGAACTGGAGGCGATCTGCAGAGGCCTGGCCGAGACCTACCCGGAGACGAACAGAAATTGGCGCTGGGCTGCCGTATCGATGCACCGCGAGACCGTGGGAGGTGCACACCGTCCGCTCCTGATGCTGCTCGGAGCGGTCGGGCTCGTTCTGCTGGTCGCCTGTGCGAACGTGGCCAATCTCTCGCTGGCTCGTGCAGAGTCCCGCGGTCGTGAGATGGCCGTCCGCGCCGCCGTCGGAGCGGGCCGAACCCGACTGCTCAAGCAGTTGCTTACGGAGAGCATCGTACTGGCCGTGATCGGCGGCGTCCTGGGTTTGGGATTGGCCTACGCGGGGACGGAGATCCTCTTGTCGAGCATGGGGAGTCAGTTGCCGCGGGCCGCCGAAGTCGGTGTCGATTTGCGCGTCCTTGCCTTCACGACGGCGGTCACGCTGCTCGCGGGCCTACTGGTTGGGCTTGTTCCGGCGACCCAAGGGGTACGTCTCGACCTGCTGTCGGCGCTCAAGGAAGGTGGACTCAAGGGCCTGGCCGAGCTTGGCCGGCGGCGGCTTAGGGGTACGCTGGTGGTGGCCGAGGTGGCCTTGTCACTGATGCTCGTGATCGGTGCGGGTTTGCTACTCAACAGCTTCTGGCGGTTGGTCAATGTCGATGCTGGATTCAGCGAGGAGAGGATTCTCACGGGTCGCGTGTCGCTGCCGCCCTCGAAGTACGAAACGCCGCAACAGCGAGCGGCCTTCTTCACGGAATTGGTTGACGAGATCGAACGGCTGCCGGGTATCGAGAGTGTTGCCGCGATCGAAGGGGTCCCGCTCACCTGGTTTCACACCGGCACACTCACCGTGCCGGGCCGCGCCGACGAGGACTACCTGGTCCAGCGTCGGCATCTTACTCCTGGGTACTTCAGGACGATGGGTATCCCGCTTCTGGCCGGCCGCGACGTGCGGGATACCGATCAAGCGGAAACGCCGCGCGTGATGGTTGTGAATGAGACACTCGCCCGGCGCATCTTCCCCGGCGAGAACGCCGTCGGGAAGCACATGGCCTGGGACGGGCCCACTCAGATTGAGGACCTGGAAATCGTGGGTGTCGTGGGCGACGTTAGGGCCTTCGGTTTCGACGCGGAAGTGGAACCGACCATATATCTGGCGAGCCCGCAGGTTCAGCCGCCAGAATCGATGGGCCTCGTCATTAAGACGGCCGGCGATCCACTGAGCATGGTACGGGAGTTACGGCAGGCCGTCTGGACGCTCGATGGGGACTTGCCTCTCTACGAGGTCGCGACCATGGAGCAGCTGGTCGGCGACGCGCTGGGCCCGAAGCGGACCTGGCTGTTGCTGCTCGGAAGCTTTGCGACGCTTGCCCTGCTGCTGGCCGCGGTTGGAGTCTACGGCGTCCTGTCGTACTCGGTCACGCAGCGCACGCAGGAACTGGGGATCAGGATGGCGATGGGCGCGAGGCGCGGCAGTGTGTTGGCCCTGGTCGTCCGCCAGGGGATGACGCTCGTTCTGATCGGCATCGTCCTCGGGACGGCTGGCGCGCTGGCCCTTAGCCGCGTGATCGCGGGACAGCTGTTCGGCGTGAGCGCTACGGATCCAGCAACCTTCGGAGCGGTAGTGCTGTTGATCATCGCTGTTGCGCTGGTCGCCTGCTATCTGCCTGCCAGGCGCGCCGCCATCGTGAACCCGACGGAGGCGCTGCGCTACGAGTAGATGCCGAGGTTCGTCCATTTGCCACGCCATCGGCCCCGCGGTACCATCTACACTTCTCGGTAG
>JBDHHL010000476.1:0-3676 GCA_039589375.1 Gemmatimonadota bacterium
TACTGGGGCCTCAGCTACGCGTTGTGGGCGCTGCTGGTTGGCCTGCTCATCTCGAACACGATCGGCACGCCGGGTTGGCTTCGTCCCGGAGCCAAGACCGAGATGTTCATCAAGACGGGATTGGTCCTACTGGGAGCCGAGATACTGTTCAAGAAGATCATCTCGATGGGCATGCCCGGATTGATAGTCGCGTGGCTGGTCACTCCCACCGTCGTGATCTTCATGTTCATGTTTGCCAACCGCGTTCTGAAGATGAGGAACAAGAAGCTGGCGATCATCGTCGCCAGCGCCACCAGCGTCTGCGGCGTTTCCGCTGCGATCGCGGCCGCGGCCGCCTGTCGCGCCAAGAAGGAGGACTTGACGCTGGCGGTCGGGATGACCCTGATCTTCACCGTATTGATGATGTTCTTCATGCCGCTCGGCATCAAATGGATCGGAATGAACCACGTGCTGGGCGCTGCCTGGATGGGCGGCACGA
This sequence comes from Gemmatimonadota bacterium, assembly GCA_039589375.1. Taxonomy (GTDB): domain Bacteria; phylum Gemmatimonadota; class Gemmatimonadetes; order Palauibacterales; family KS3-K002; genus JASFMO01. Next base: position 479 of record JBDHHL010000476.1, read on the forward strand.
TCGACGCGACCGGAGCGGTTGTGGCTGCCGGGTCGATGTTGGGCCCGATCGCGGAGCAGGTCGCTGCGGTGGTCAAGATGATCCAAAATGTCCTGATCGGCGTACTGGCCTTTGCGATTGCACTGTACTGGGTGACGCGCGTGGACAGGGAACCGGGGCAGAAGGCCGATGTCCGGGAGATCTGGTATCGATTTCCGAAGTTCGTCATCGGCTTTGTGGGCGCCTCGATCCTGTTCTCGTTTCTCGTGGTGCCGCTGACCCAGGGCGATTTCACGTTGGTCGAATCGACATATATCAACCCTGTGACCAAAGTGCTGCGGGGTTGGTTCTTCTGTTTGGCGTTCGTCTCGATCGGATTGGAGTCGGATTTCCGTGACCTTGCAGGGAACATGGAACGTGGTAAACCGTTAGCGCTCTATTTCGTCGGCCAATCATTTAATCTGGTTCTGACGCTGTTGGCCGCTTGGCTGGCGTTTCTGGTGTTGTTCCCGAACGTGATCGGGTAGCCCGTTGATTGTGATGATGTTCAGCGAGCACACAACGCGTGCCCTTGCCCATGCTGGCTCCAACGGTTGGGTCCGCTTTGTGATTGGGCTGATCGTGCTGGGATCGTGCATCGCCTTCTTCGCCTCGGGATATTCGCCTCCCGGCGTCGCGGGAGAGGTGCTGCGCCACAACCAGCAGCACGATATCGATGCGTCGCCGCTCTTCTATTCCGAGGTCGAGAATATGCAGGAGTTGGAAGCGGGGCTCGCCGAGTTGATGAATGGGACCGGTGACCACGGTGGCATCCGCCGAGTTCCAAGCGGCGAGAACGAGGCGAAACGTGGCGAACAAGGAAACGAGTGACTGCTGACCGATGCTGAAGCCAGGCTTTCTCTACTTCGCTTACGGCTGCAACATGGACGACACGTTCCTGGCAAGCGTGCTCGGCACCGAATTGCCGCCCGGTTGGTCGGCTCGCCTCGACGGCTGGCGACTGGCCTTCAACAAGGGCAGGGAAGGCGAGGGAGGCGACAAGGTCGTCGCCAATCTCGTCGAGGATGAGGATTGCCAAGTCTACGGCGTCGTCTATCGGATACCGCGTGTGGCTGTGAAGGCGCTCGATGTCTTCGAGCAGGCACCCGAGCACTATCGTCGTGAAACCGTTTGGGTCGAGCCGCAAGGCCGGCGAGCGCGCCAGGCCGCGCTGACCTACATCGCACAACCCGAGTGGACCGTTCCGGATGCCAAGCCCGCGCGCGCTTACCTCGCCGTGCTGCTGCGCGGAGCGACTCTTCACCGTCTGCCGGAGGCGTACATCGATTGGGTTCGGGCCGTTGCGGACGGGTCGGTCAGCTTCGGCTTTCGGCCCGACTCGCGTCCGGGTTGAGCGGCGCCGGCCAAAATCGGAAGCGCTCCGTGCCCGACTCAAGACTTGGCGTCACGCTCGCCTTCGCCGCGCCGGGTCTCTCTTATGACGGCCTCGTCGATGGACCTCACGTGCAGGTCGCGCTGTGGGAACGGAATCTCGATTCCCGCGTCACGCAGCGCGTCATGGATCTTCAAGGAAGCTTCGCTGCGAACCCTGCGCCATTCTAGACTGGTCGTCCATAGCCAAACGCTGAAATCCAGAGAACATTCGCCAAAGCCGTCGAAGAATCCAACCGGTGCGGGTCGCTGAAGCACGTCGTCATGCTGGTTCACCACCTCCAGCAGGATCTCGATGACGCGGTGCGGGTCGGTCCCGTAGGCGACGCCAACGGACACCTCCAGACGCCGTGTCCGATCGGTCAACGTCCAGTTGACCACCTCTGCCGAGATGAGATTTCCGTTCGGAACGATCACCTCGGCGCCGTCAAAGGTGCTCACCGTGCTCGAGCGGATGCCGATGCGCCTGACGACGCCCAGCCGGTCACCGAATTCGACCGTATCGCCCAGCTGAATCGGGCGTTCAAAGATGAGGATCAGGCCCGAGACGAAATTGTTGACCAGGTTCTGCATACCGAAACCGATACCGATGCTCAGCGCGCCGGCGACGAGGGCGAAGCTTCGCCACTCGAGCCCGGCAGCGGCCAGCGCCACGAAGATGCCGAAACCGATAACGAGATAGTGGATGACCATCGAGATCGAGTCGCCGACGCCGCGAGGCAACTTGAGCCTTGGGAACACGTCTTCCGCCAGGGCGAAGCGGATGAAGCGGGAAAGCAGAACCGTCAGTGTGATCGCGAGGACGAAAGCCAGGATCCCGCCGATCGTTACGCTCAGTTCACCAACGGTCAGTCTCTGGCTGAGGGCCACCCGGAAGAAGTCGATCAGCCCATCGCGCAGTTGAAACAACTCGAGAGTCGGCTCGGCCCAGGCGAAGAACGCCACGAAATGGATCAAGGCGCCGATGCGGCGATCGAGAAGCTCGCGATGCTTGCGGACCGAGTTCAATCTGCGGGCGGCCCGCGTGCGCAGCGAAAGCGTCGCGACTCCGTCCAACACCGAGGCCGCCGTAAAGACGACGGCCGCCACGTACAGGCTCATCAGCGTGCCGTTGGTGAGCAGGCCGGCTAGCACGACGTAGCCCAGCGCATTCGCGACCGCCGAGGTCGCCAGTGTCGGCACGGCGAGGCCGGCCGCCAACCTTGCTATCCGCCCTAACCAGCCGCGCGCATGCGCGCCGGCCGCGCTGCTAGACCGCAGCCCCCAAATCAAGCCGCCGAGGGCGAGCACGGTCACGATCAGCAGCACGACTCGCTCGACCACCGTGTCTATTAGGAGTAGCGAGTTGAGCCTGTGGAGGACGACAAGCGCACCTAGACGGTAGACCGATCTGCGCAAGCTGGGGTGGACCAGTCGAGGCAACAGCCGCAGCAATGGCAAGACGCCGATCAGAGCCACGAGCTCCAAGGCAACCGGGGGGGCGTCTGGATGGATCGCTAAGGATGCCAGGATGGCGACCAAAAGCGCGGATGAGGCAGGGCGCGCGAGTATCTGCGAGTACCCGGCCAGGGCGTCATGGTCCTCGTCATAGCGGCCGCGCCTGCCCAGAGCGATGAGAAGCAACAGCAGGACGACGAATCCGGCGAGCTGCAGCAGAAGCCGTGCGTCACGATCGCGCGCAAAGGCCCTGAGGGTCGCTACGCCCGCCGCCCAGGTCTCAGAGACTTTGGATGCTACGGCGCGCTCCGCAGCAGGGGGCGCAATGCTCCGCCACAGTGGCGGCGCGTT
>JBDHHL010000477.1:0-3673 GCA_039589375.1 Gemmatimonadota bacterium
TCGGTCGATGAGTTCCTCGTTCACCTGCCGGTAGAACGCGTGTTCACTGAACGCCTTGAAGGTGAATTCGTCGTTGTCCATAGAAGACTCCACAGCTCTGGCCGGGGCATACATGCCGCCTGCAATTTAGCAAACTAGGGGACTGAAGGCGAGTGGTTGCGGGCAGCCGGTGGGGCGGGTACTCTGTCAATGCCACTCCAGCCCTGCATCCCCAGAAACATTTGTTCCCGCGCCCGGACTGCCCCCTGGGGCCTCGGGTCAGTACCGTCGACGTTCTCTCATCTGGGATAGAGCGATGGATCTCGCGAACGTGTTCCTTGCTGGCCTGCTTATCGTGGTCCTCTGGCTCGCCTGGCGCGTCCTGCGCATAGAGCGGGGCCTTGAGGGGCTGGCCGAGGCGCCCCCGGCTTCGCTGAACCTGCTGCAGCGTGAGGTTCAGGCGCTGCGTTCCGGGGTCGACGAGCGACTGCGCGAGCAAGTGCAGCAGGCCCACGAGCTGAGTCGCCGGATCGGCCAACTGCAGAAGGCGACGGAGCAAGTCGAGCAGCTGGGGTCGGGGCTCGAGGAGTTACAGAAGATCCTGCAGCCGCCGCAACTTCGGGGAGCGTTCGGTGAACGGCTTCTGGAAGAAGCTCTGGCCGACATGCTGCCGCGTGATCGCTACTGCTTTCAGTACACGTATCCCAGCAGCGGCGTGCGTGTGGACGTGGCGGTTCTACTGGGCGACGGGCGTCTGTTGCCCATCGACTCGAAGTTTCCGCTGGAGAATTTCCGTCGCTGTCTCGAGCTACGGCAGCGGGGAAGCGCGGATGCCGATGCGTCGCTGCGCGCATTCGCCCGGGATGTGCGTCGCCACGTCGACGACATAGCGTCGAAGTACTTATCGGCCGACGACGGCGTCCTGGATGTGGCCTTCATGTACATCCCTTCCGAGTCGGTCTTCCACGAGGTCATCGTCGGTGGGCTCGATGTCGAGGGCCAGCCTCTGGCCGAGTACGCGTTACGCAGGCGGGTTGTCCCGGTAAGTCCGAATACGCTGAACGCCTACCTGGCCGTGGTGAAGCTGGGGTTGAGGGGTTATCAGCTGCAGGAGAGTACGAGAGAGATCCTCGCATCCCTGGCACACGTGCAGGCGGATCTCGAGCAGCTGAGATCGGAGTTGGGGAAAGCTGTCAGGCAGGCGCGGCACTCGCTGACGAACCTTACCGAAGCCGAGTCGGCGCTCGCGCGCGTAGAGCTGCGGTTTGAGAGGATGGATTACGCCGGCCAAATCGGTGCCGAGACCGGCGAGCCTGCTGAGTAGCCCCTACGCTTGAAGTCGGCTGCGAAGGTCGATGATGAACTCGTCGAGCCGCTCGGGGCTCACCAGCACCTTCTGAGCCCGCACGTGATACACGTGCGGTATGACCGGCAGCCGGATTGGCCGCCAGAGAGAGATCTCCGCTATGAGGCCGGGCGTGGTTACGATCGCCACCCAATTCTTCATGTTCGTGCGGATCCCCAGGCCGCCGAGGATCGACCACTTGATTTCCTGGACCCGAGAGACCTCGTTGAGCGGGATCGTCTCGTCGAACAGGACGCCCAGCCGGATGTGTAGGTTGTCGTCGTTGAGTTCCACGAAGGCGTCGCCGATGTTCCGACCGAGCCACATGAGGCCGCCACCCACGGCGAGCGGGATGGCCAGCGGGCCGATAGCGCGCTTCGCCACGGCTTTTGCCAGCGCAATGCCGCCGGTGAAGATCCCGCCACCGGTGGCGAGCGCCGTCAGTGTCTCTCGTCCGGCAAGGGGATAACGCATCGGGCTCCCTCTCGTTGGCGAATCGGCAGGGCTCGCTACCCACTTCAATTATACAACGCAGATGGAACTGGCGCTGCGTCACAACCACATCAGATAGGTGAGCTTGACGATGAACGCTCGACTGTTTGGGTTCCAGCGCGAGCCGACGACGTCGCGCCGTTCGTTGAAGACGATGAACAGGTCGCTGCCCGGCCGATGGATCCAGTTGATCCGCAAGTTGGCGGAGAAGGAACCGGACTGACTGTTGTATTGGACGAGGGCGTTCCCGAACAAGCGAGTGCTGGCAGCCAACTTGATCCGCCCTCTCACCAGGTCGGTAGTGAAAGCACCTCCCGGCACATCCACGTCGTTGTGGTCGTAACCCAGTTCCAGGCCGATGTGCGGACTGTTGAAGGTGATTTCGGCCCCGGCGCCCCAACGGTGTCCGTCCCAGAAGTCGCCGAAGCCGCCGCCTACCCCGACCGACACAGGGCGCGCCGGGCTCGTGTTGAGTTCCGCACCGAAGTTCCAGGTCTCGTAGTCGCCCGGAGGCACGATGACGTCCGGCGCAAGCTCGAACTCGGAGTCGAGGCGTTGGAATTCATAGGTGACCTCGAAGCGCGCTTCGTCTCCAGAATCGAGTTCCGGCGAGATGTTGAGCTCCCAACGGCGGTCCAGGACTCCACGGGTTGAAACGCTGGCTATGTAGTCGAGGCTGTTTCGGATGTCGATTCTGCGTAGCCCGTCGATCGGCGGTCGCGGACTCAACCTGATGTGGCCGGAGGTCTTGGCTATGTCGGTGCGCCGGATGAACCCGATACCGGGCGCCATCTCCGGGCCTATCTCCAGATGCTGGACCCGCCAGCCGAGCCAATCGCCCGTGTAGTCGAGCGTTGCCTGCAGCGAGTAGTCATCTCCGCCGGGCCGCGAGTCCGTCGTTCGCGCGTAAAACCCCTCGAGAGCAATCTGGCTCGTGAACCACAAGTTCCAATCCACGCCGCCCGCGAAGTTGTTTGCCCCATCCTTCTCGAGTCGGCTCGTGGCCATCGCGCCGATGTACGACCGTTCTCCCACATCCCGCTTGACTCGACCCACGGTGAAGTTGGTCAACGGAGCATCAAGATCTTGCTCCTCTCCGGTAGCCACGTTCAGGAAGCCGATCGTCTGGCGGCCGGCGCGACCCGTCAGCCTGCCGCCGGCGAGGGTCGGCACGGTCTTCCCCTCGGCGAGTCCGATACGGCGCGAGAAGAAGAGGAGGATATCGGGTACTCTGAAACCCGGGGCTCCGAACTCGAAGATGCCGGCGTTCTCGAGGAAGAACTCGCGCTTCTCGGGGAAGAACAGGTTGAAGCGCGTCAAGTCGACCTGCTCGTCATCCGCTTCCACCTGAGCGAAGTCGGTGTTGATGGTGAGATCGACCACCAGGCCCGAGGACAGTCCCAGCTTGGCATCGAGTCCGATGGCGCCGTCCCAAGCGACGTCGCCGTCGGGCTGCTCGACGTAGTCTCGCCCCGCTTCACCCAGCACGTACGGCTTCACGTAGAGATTGAGCCCTCCCGGCAGCGACTGGAGACCCGTCAGTTCGCCGGCGCGGCTGACTCGAGTCAGCCCTTCGTTGTCCCGGGACCAGGACGTCCAGAGGCTCTGTTCGTTCTTCCGTCTGATCGCGCGCTGCACGTTGAAGCCCCATGTCTGTTCGCCGTCTCGAGCGGGGAAACGGATGCTGCGCAGCGGGATCTGAAACTCGGCGCTCCAGCCCTCCGCCGTGGTGCGGGCCCGGACGTCCCATACGGCGTCCCAGTTCAGGTCGACGCGCTCGGATTCGTCGGTGATCAGGCCATCCGTCAACACGCCCTGTGGATTCGTCGCGAAGTAGTAGGCATTGCGACGGTCGTG
>JBDHHL010000478.1:0-3667 GCA_039589375.1 Gemmatimonadota bacterium
AACGGAAACCCGTTCGAGACTGGCAAGGACTTCTACGGCACCGTGGGTGGGGATGTGCGATTCGGACTCACCCACAGTCTGACGCTGAACTTGACGGTGAATCCCGACTTCGGTCAGGTCGAGGCCGATCCTTCCGTCGTCAACCTCTCGGCTTTCGAGACGTTCTTCTCGGAGAAGCGGCCCTTCTTCCTTGAGGGGGCCAACATCTTCAGCTTCGGCCTCGGTGGTGGCGGGGACCATTCCTTCGAGCAGCTCTTCTATTCGCGCCGGATAGGACGCAGCCCCCAAGGGTCGGCGGACCCGCGTGGAGGGTACGTCGAGTACCCGATAAACACGACGATCGCCGCAGCTGGTAAGCTCTCGGGTAAGACGGCGGACGGCTGGTCCGTGGGTGTCCTCAATGCAGTGACGGCGGAAGAGAAGGCGCTAGTCATCGATGGCGAAGGAAACAGGCACGAAGATATCGTCGAACCGCTCACGAACTACGGGGTCGCCCGTGTGCAGAAGGATTTCAACGATGGGCGGAGTGCGCTGGGCGGAATACTGACCACCGTCAATCGCGGGCTGCCGGTAACGATGGCGTACTTGCGGTCATCGGCGTACGCCGGGGGGGTGGACGGCCGCCACCGTTTCGGGAGCGGCAACTGGGAGGTATCGGGCCAACTGCTCGCCTCAAGCGTGAGCGGGTCGCAGCTTGCGATCGCCAATACGCAGGAAAGCTCGGCTCGCTACTTCCAGCGCCCCGATGCCGGCCACTTGGATTTCGATCCGGCGAGAACTTCGCTGACCGGGACGAGCGGAGCCTTCCGATTCGCCAAGATTGGGGGTGGGCACTGGCGGGGCTCGGTTTCCAGCAGCTGGATTTCACCGGGCTTCGAGGCAAACGACCTGGGATTCCTCCGGCAGGCCGATGTCTGGCGGAACAGCGTCTGGGTCGGCTACCGGGAGTTCGAGCAGGGCAATGTCTTTCGGCGCTACGGCATCAATCTCAACGCATGGAACTGGAACACGTTCGGCGGTGAACGGACCGCCACCGGCCTGAACGTCAACGGGAACTTCACCCTACTCAACTACTGGGGCGGCTTCGGTGGGCTGAACCGGGAATTCGCAGCGAATAACACGAGGGTCTTGAGGGGCGGCCCGTCGATGGCTTACCCGGGAGGCTGGAACTGGTGGGCAGGGTTCTTCAGCGACAGTCGCAAGAAGGCGGTTGTGGAAGTGGGGACTTTCCGCTGGTTTGACCAGGAGCAGTCCTATGCGGGTGGTTTCTTCGGCCATCTCGTCCTCAAGCCGCTCGCCAATCTCCGCCTGACGTTGGGGCCGGAATACGACCGCATGCACGACGATTGGCAATTCGTGAGCGCGCAGGAAGCGCTGGGATCTGAGCGGTACATCATGGGGGGCCTCGACCAGAAGACGATCGCGCTGACAACGCGGCTCGAGTGGACCTTCACGCCGGATCTGAGCCTGCAGTTGTACGCCCAACCCTTCGTGTCGGCAGGCGAATATACGTCGTTCAGCGAGGTGGTGGCTCCCCACGCGGCGAATTATGACGATCGCTTCGATAGGTTTGGCGCTGACCGACTCAGCTACGAGCCCAGCGCGCGGCCCGATGAACCCGGCACCTACTACGTGGACTTGAACGCCGACGGTTCGGACGACCTTTCGTTCTCGGACCCGAACTTCAGCGTGAGGGAACTGCGCTCGACCTTCGTCTTACGTTGGGAGTATCTGTCCGGGTCGACGTTCTTCTTCGTCTGGTCGATGAACAAGTCGGCTTTCGACTTCAGCGGGCGCTTCGATCCCGTCGCAGACCTCTCATCGCTGCGCGACATCGAGGGCCGCAACATCTTTAGCGTTAAGGTCAACTACTACCTGAATCCGTAGCTGACTGCTGCCCGGGTCGCCCGGCCGTAGTTTCTCTGTCCGGCGCCGTGCCTGCGAGATGTGAGGGCACGGCGCCGGCACTTTTCTGACGGCGGGATGACGCTATATCTCATTCGACATTCGGCGCTCTGAAGCATATATGGCCATGGCGCCGGGCTATCCAGCTATCCGAACGGAGGGACTATGCGCTTTAGCGGCAAGGTGGCTTTCGTGACCGGTGCCTCGAGCGGGATCGGCAAAGCGTGCGGAGAGCGACTTCGCGAGGAAGGCGTGTCGGTCTATGCCGTTGCTCGACGCGAAGAGCGGCTAAAGGGAGCCTTTGAGCGGTATTCCGTTGCCGACGTGCGAGACGAAGGACAAGTTCGCGGTGCAGTTGCGGGGTGCATCGATGCGTTCGGCCGGATCGATTACCTGATCAACGCGGCTGGCGTGATCGGAGTAGGCGGGGTCCTCGATACGCCACCGGATGAGTGGGAGCGCCTGTTCTCCAGTAACGTCGACAGCCTGTACCAGGTCACGAGGCATGTGGCCCCGCATATGACGGAGGATGGCGGCGCGATCGTTAACGTCTCGTCCGTCACCAGCATCCGACCGTACGGGAATCTCCTTGCATACTGTGCGTCCAAGGCGGCGGTCGACATGTTCACTCAATGCGTGGCGCTCGAGCTGGCTCCCCACGGTGTGCGGGTGAACGCTGTGAATCCGGGCGTCGTCGTCACGGAGTTGCACACGGTAGCGGGTACCGTGCCCGACTACGACGCGTTCTTGGAGCACTCGAAGACTACCCACCCACTCGGCCGTGTCGGCAAACCGGATGAGATCGCCGCTCTCTGCGCCTTCCTCTGTTCGGATGAGGCTGGGTGGATTACGGGCGGTATTCACTCTATCGATGGAGGGAGAGCACTACTCTCGGCCAGGTAGGCGATGACATCCAGGGCGCGGCGGCTACAGCGCCTACAGCCCCTGGGCTATGGCCGCCGCCACGGCAGCGTTGTTCTCGAGCAGCCCCAGGTTGGCCTGGAGCGAGCGCCCGCCGCTGTGTTCGGCGATGCGGGCGAGCAGAAACGGTGTCAGCGCGGGTCCGGATATCCCCGCCATATCCAGGTCGCCCATGGCACGGGATACGGCTCGCTCCGCTTCCTCTCTGGTCAGAGCCACTTCGGCCGGCGGCGGGACGCAAACCAGCATCGATCCAGGCGCCCCAACGTTGCGTGCCGCCTTCCAGATTTCGGCGATCTCTTCGGGGGATTCCGCTCTCAAGTCCAGCTTCAGCCCGCTCTGGGCGGACCAGAACCCTGGCAGCTCGTTGGTCCCCAGACCGACAACGGCAACGCCAAGCGTCTCGAGCCGTTCGAGCGTCGCCCGCAGATCTGCGATCGCCTTGGCCCCAGAACAGACGAGGATGACGGACGTGCGCCCTAGCTCGTTCAAGTCGGCAGAGATATCGAGCCCGCCGGGAACTCCGCGGACGATATGTACGCCTCCGATTCCGCCTGTGGCCGCAACAGTCAGCCCCGCTCTCTCGGCCAAGAAGATTGTGGCTGCCACGGTCGTGCCACCGTGCTGGCCCCTGGCTATTGCCGCTGGCAGATCGCGAGTGCTGAGCTTGATCTCCTGCTGTGACAGCAGAGCGATCTCGTCCGGTTCGAGGCCGACGACGGGACGCCCGGCCACGACACCCGTGAAGGCCGGTTCTACCCCGTTCGAGCGGATGGCAGCGGCCATTCGCTGTGCCGCGTCGAGACGGTGTTCGCTAGGCAGCCCGCTGGTCAGAAAGGCC
>JBDHHL010000479.1:0-3659 GCA_039589375.1 Gemmatimonadota bacterium
TTCCCCATCGCGCTGGTCCTCGCCTGGGCGCTGGAACTCACCCCGGAAGGGATCCGAGTAACGCCACCGGCCGAGCCGCCCCAGGCCGACGCCGGCGAGCAGGCGCCGACCGGCGCCCCGGTCACCGAGCCCTGTGGGCCCGCCCCGGCACGAGCACCCACCGACGACCGACCCTGCGTTGTGGTTCTACCCTTCGCGAACCTGAGCGGAGATCCCGAGAACGAGTTCTTCAGCGACGGCGTGACGGAAGACATCATGGCGCGCTTGGCCGGGATCCGCGCCCTGCGCGTGATCTCCCGGACCACCGCCATGAGGTACAAGGGCTCCGAACTGAGCCTGCCGCAAATCGGCGCGGAGCTGGGCGCGCAGGCGGTGGTCGAGGGGACGGTGCGTCGCTCCGTCGACCGGGTGCGGGTCACGGCGCAGCTCATCGCCGCTGACCGCGACGAGCATCTCTGGGCCGATACGTACGATCGCGTGCTGGAGGACGTGTTCGCCGTACAGAGCGACGTGGCCGAGAACATCGCCAGGGCGCTGCGCGCCGAACTGACGCCCGGCGAGCGAGAGCGGCTGCATCGCAAGCCGACGGAGAACCTGGAGGCCTACGACCTCTGTCTGAAGGGCATGCGCAATGCGGGATCAACAGACCCCGAGGAGCTGAGGGAGTCGGAAAGGTACTTCCAGGGGGCGATCGCCCTGGACCCGGGGTACGCGCGGGCCTACGCCGGGCTCGCGATGACGCTGGCCTTCAAAGGCTACGTCGCGACCGTCCCCTCGGCGGAACTGTTCCCTCAGTTGAGGGCTATGGCGAACGAGGCGATCAGGCTGGATCCCGGCCTCGGGGAAGCCCATACGGCTCTCGCTTGTTTGGCATTCTGGTACGAGTGGGACTGGGCAAGAGTGGAGCGCGAACTCAAGACGGCTCTGGAACTCAACCCAGACGACTCGTATGCGTTCGTGTTCAGGGGCTTCAGCCTGCTCGTCAGCGAGCGGTTCCCCGAAGCCGAGGTGGCCTTGCGCGAGGCTTTACGCCCCGACCCTCACTATCCCGTCGGGAACGTCGTGATGGCCCAACTGCGTCAGTTCACAGGAAAACTCGACGAGAGCGTAGCAATCCTCGACGGCGTGCTGCGCCGGGACCCGCGGAGGTTCGATGCCAGGATGTGGCGAGGGCTTAGTCAGCTGTACCGCGGGAATCACACAGAAGCCGCGAGCGATTTCGACGTCGCGATCTCGATCGTCGGCCGGCTTCCCGTTCCGCTGGCTCTTCGGGGGGTCATACATGCCAGATCGGACGAGACCAAGCGGGCGCACCAGATCCTGGAGGAGCTACGCTCCCGTGACAAGGAAGAGTACGTAGATCCTTACTGCCTCTTCGCGCTATCCTTCGCTGTCGACGGGTTCGACGCAGCGTGCCCATATCTCGAGCAAATGCTCGAGGTGCGATCACGCTTCGTCACCTACCTCCGAGTCGCGCCGCGCTACAGGGAACTACGCTCCGAGCCGCGCTTCATGAACGCGCTGCGCACCGTCTGGCCCGATGACTTCTAGGATTCGCAGCTTCCTGGCCGAGCTCGAGCGGCGCAAGGTCGTTCGCGTGGCGGTGGTCTACGTCATCGTCGGATTCGCCGTGATCGAGGGCGGCAGCTCATATTCGATGCGCTCGAGTCTCCGCGCGCCGCCTGGCAGCTCGTCGTGGTCCTCACCATCCTCGGCTCTCCCGTCGGCTGGGCCGCGCGCTGCAGCGGGGCGCAGCTGAGACGAATATCCGTCATGTAGTCCGATCGGAGTGGCTTGTGCGTTGGCTCCGTGGCCACTGCTGAATCCGTGATCGTTGGTTGATTCTGGTACTGCCGGGGCAGCAGGCATGCTTTATCCGATTCTCGTCCGGTCAAGCAGTGCCGGCTCATCCACGAGAATCCAGACCGGGAGGAACGATGAACTGGAATGCTTTTGGTGCTATCGGCGAGGTGTTGGGAGCGGCCGCCGTGGTCGTGTCTTTGATCTACGTCTCCGTTCAACTCCGGTTTGGTGCCAAGGCTCTCCAAACGAGGACGCGAGATTCGGTGTTTAAAACCCTTCAGGACTGGAATCTGGTCGTGATGGCCGATCCGAGGCTTGGATGGGTCTTCCAGAGTGGTGCTGCAGACTTCGAAGGCCTGGGAGACGAAGACCGGGCCCGCTACCTGCACACCATGTACAGCTTCTTCAAGGTCTTCGAGAACATCTACCTGCACCACCTGGACGGAGCTGTACCGCCCGAAATCTGGGAGCCGAATCTCCAGACGCTGACGGTGTACGGCACCCAGCCGGGCGGGCGGAGATACTGGGAGGCGCGAAAAGCGTTCTACGACCCCCGGTTCAACGCTGTGATGGAAGGGCTAAAACCCGGGCCTTTGGCGCCCGGGCATGCAGTCTCGGGCATCAAGACCGAACCTGATGCATAGTCCTGTTCCATGTAGAGGACGTGAGGCGTTTCGTGCTGTGCCGCCGCGAAGTGAGGCGCGCGCCAGGAGCACTGCGCCTGTGACCGGTATTTGCTGGGCGCGCCTTGGTGAATGGCCAGGATCGCTCAGAGTCGCGGTGAGTGTGCTAAGATGTGTACCAGGTTCCTCCTGGAATATCCCATCTTAGCAGTCTGATCCTATGGGAAGATCTCTAAAAGACCCGCGCAGTTACTGGAAATTCCAGTAAGTGTTGCCAGCCGTGCGGCGCCCTTTAATCCGCAGGTCGTGGGTTCCAGCCCCACCCCGGTCATTGTAGCAAAGTGACTTACGGCGGTCGTTGCGCCCTCTCGACTTCGAGTGTAGACAAGAGCGTCGACAAAGCTCTCTGCACGTCCTCGTCCTCGCCGACTGCATACTGCTATGTGCTCTCAGGCAGCGTGCCTGTGACCGGCGAGGTGAGCCCCGAAACCCCGCCCGTTGCACTACGTAGTGTAGACTGGTGATGATCTAGGCAAGTCACCATGTCGCGGGCGATTCTCTTCTCATTTGCCACCACCCTGGCAGTGCTTGCCATGCTCTTGCAGTGTCAGACGCGTGGACTAAGGCTGAACGAGGCACCATGAAGAGAATGCTCCATCGGGCTATTTGGCTCACGCCTCTGCTGATTGTCCTTATCGCACTGGGCTGCAGGGAAGATCCCGCCTCACCTTCGATCCCCCCAACAGAAAAGGGCGCATGGGCCAGATATACGCCCTTTGATTGGACCCATGACGGCAGACCATACCACTCGACCTATTTCACGATCTACAGTGATGCTGCCAGTGATGAAATGAAGGAGCAACTCGGAGAGATCGCGGATGAGAGATTCGGCCGGATCCTGACATTTTTCGACTTTGATGACCTCTCCGATTTCATTTACCCCCCGGGTTACTCCAAGATGGAGATCTACATCAACCGACATCACGAGCAGAGCATCAACTGGGCCTACTGGGGTGGTTTCATCTTCACGATCAGATCGCCAGATATCAGCGACCGGCGGCGCGACTCTGCGATATACATAGTCCTGCACGAATCGACACACGTGTTCGAATTCCTGATAGAAGGGCGAGAATCGCTCGGCACAGACGTTTGGTTCAAAGAAGGGATAGCCACGCATGTTGGATGTCTAGAAAGCACAGCATTGAGAACGATAAGAAGTCTGAGCGAGTTAGA
>JBDHHL010000480.1:0-3649 GCA_039589375.1 Gemmatimonadota bacterium
AACGCCAACGCCGCCACTAGCACCGTCCTTGCCCACGGTCGCGCCCGCGCCCGCGAACAATGATGGCCCCTCGCACTGACGAACCCCGACATCTTCCCGCTCATCGAAACCGCTTCGCCCTTTGCCGGAAAAACCGCATCAACGGCTCCACGTACGGTTGCCCAGTCCGCACCTCGATCACACCCACCTTCGTCTTCCGGAATACCTCCTCCAACCTACTCCGCGTTCGCATCGCGTTCTCCTGAAACGCGGCCCGAAAGCGCCGGTCGGACGTATTCACCAGCGCATGCTCGCCGGACTCCGCATCCTCGAACTCCACCAAACCGATCGGCGGCAACTCCAGCTCGCGTCGGTCGCTCATCTGTACGGCGATGACATCGTGCCGCCGACCCGCGACCGAGAGGTCCTTCACGAACTCCTCCGAAAGGAAGTCGGAGACGAGGAAGACCACCGCCCGCCGCCGCACCACCCGCGTCAGATACTCGAGCGCAGCCGCGATATCCGTTCCCCGCCCTTCCGGCTCGAAATAGAGAAGCTCGCGCAGCACGCGCAGTACGTGCTGCCGTCCCTTGCGCGGCGGCACGAACTTCTCGATCCGGTCGCTGAAGATGATCAGGCCGACCTTATCGTTGTTCTTGATAGCGCTGAAGGCGAGCACAGCACACAGTTCCACCGCGATTTCACCCTTCATGCGCTCGAGCGTACCGAAATTGCTCGAGGCGCTCACGTCCACAACCAGCATGACCGTCAACTCGCGCTCTTCTTCGAACACTTTGATGAAGGGTGACCCGGTCCGCGCCGTCACATTCCAATCGATGGACCGGATGTCGTCGCCGTACTGATATTCCCGGACCTCGGCGAAGTTCATCCCGCGTCCCTTGAACACGGAATGGTACTCGCCAGAGAATATTTCGTTCACCAGACCGCGGGTCGCGATCTCGATGCGGCGGACCTTCTTCAGAATCTCCCGAGGAATCATGGCTCGCGATCAGGGCACTTCGATGCTGTTGAGCACTTGCGTGACCACGTCCTCGGCAACGACCTCCTCCGCCTCCGCCTCGTAGGTGAGCAGCACCCGGTGGCGCAACACGTCCATAGCCACCGATCGCACGTCCTCCGGTGTCACGTACCCTCGTCCTTTGAGGAACGCGTGGGCCCGCGCCGTCTTCGCCAGGTAGATCGAGGCACGCGGCGAAGCACCGAACGCGATCAGATCGCTCAGATCTTCCAGGCCGTGGTCGTTGGGATCGCGGGTCGCGAAAACCAGGTCGACGATGTACCGCTCGACCTGGGGATCCATGTAGATCATCTCGACCGCCTTCCGGGCGCTCAAAATCTCTTCCGGCCTGACCACCGCGTCGACGCTCGGCTCCGGCCCCGTCGCCATGCGACGCATGATCTCCAACTCCTCGTCCTTGTTCGGGTACCCTACCGACAGCTTGAGCATGAACCGGTCGACCTGCGCCTCCGGTAGCGGATAGGTGCCCTCCTGCTCGATGGGATTCTGCGTGGCGAGCACGAGGAACGGCACGTCCAGCGGGTAGGTGGTCTCGCCGATCGTGACCGTCCGCTCCTGCATCGCCTCCAGCAGTGCCGACTGCACCTTGGCCGGCGACCGGTTGATTTCGTCCGCCAGGATGATGTTGGCGAAGATCGGCCCCTTCTTCGTCTTGAACTCCGATGACTGCGGGTCGTAGACAAGCGTGCCGATCAGGTCGGCCGGTAGCAGGTCCGGCGTGAATTGGATCCGATGGAACGAGGTCTGAATGGCGCGGGCCAGCATCCGGACCGTCATCGTCTTGGCCAGCCCCGGCACGCCTTCCATGAGCACGTGACCGTCGGCGAGCAGACCGACCAGAAGCCGTTCCACCATGTAGCGCTGGCCAACGATCACTCGGCCCACCTCGTCGAAAAGGCGCTTGATGAATGCGCTCTCCTGCTGGATCTTCTCCTGAATGACTTCGATGTCGCGGTGCATTCTTCCTCGCTTCGTCTTCGCTGACTGTTGCGGCACGGCCGTGCGCTCCTCACCGCCGCCGGCGCTCACGCCTCAAATGCGTGTCGATCGGAAGAATCCGGCAATGGCCGCGTCGCCCACCGGGCACTCGAAAGGGCAGGCCTCTGCATTCGCCTCCGGCCCGCCCGCGCCTATCCGACATAGGACGACGACGGATGCAGGGTTCCGATCTGTCACAATAAGCCGGTCTATATTTTAAGGGATGCTCGCGGAAAGGGAATCGTTGCTCGCCGCCGCTGCCCTAGCAAGACTCAGCCGCCGTCGCCCCCGCTCGCTGGCGGTAATCGGAAGGCGTAATGGGCGAGGAGGTAGGCGATCAGAAAGACGAAAATGCCGGAGAAGACGACATCGCTCAGGAAGTGAGCGCCCTGAACGATTCGCCCAAGCCCCACCAGTCCGCCGAACGCGGCCGCCCCGGCGAAGACAGCCCAACGGCGGCGGCGCAGCAAGAAGCCCAGCGCCACCAACGCAAACGGGACCGAAGCGTGGCCGGAGGTGAACGAGCAGTTGCGATCGCAGCCGTCGCTGATCACGAAGGCCGGGGTGAACGCTCGTGTCCCGCCGAACTCGACGACGTCCCGGGGCCGCGCCCGTCCCCAGTAACTCTTGAAGACGCCGTTCACCACCAGACCCGGCCCAACGGCGAGCACGGCCAGCAAGAAAAACGTCGCTCGGGTGTTGAGTGGGCCGGCCGGGCTGCGCAGCAACACGTTGCGAAGCAGCAGTACCAGGAGCACGAGCACGGCGACCCCAGCCAGTGGGTTGACGAGCTCGTACAACAGCCGGACCCAGGCCGCGCCCGCGAGAAAGAAGCCGCCAGTCTCTCGGTAGAAGAGACCGGAGAACCAGAGATCGATATCCGGGAACAGCACGAAGAGGAGGGCCAGGCCGATCGCGCTGGCGGCGAAAGACAATTCGATCCGTCGGTTTCTTTTCATGGTGGCGGCCACTCGGAGTCGCTCAAGGGTCGATTGTGCGGCGAGATGCTCGCAGCCTGCCGTTCAGCCGCAAGACGCCCGTCTGTTGTGACGACGGGGCAATCTAACGCTTGGGCCAGTGCGAGAAAGAGGCTGTCGCGACGGCCGGCTAGGCTGGGGGCCCTCGGCTGGCTACTCGGCCCGCAGAGCCACCATCGGATCTACCTTCGTCGCACGCCGTGCCGGGAAGTACGTCGCGACGAGCCCGGCGCCCAGTAACACGACCGCCACTATCCCGAAAGTGATCGGATCGAACGGGCTGACCCCAAACAGGAAGAATGACAGGCTGCGGGTGACGCCGAGCGCCACGCCAACGCCCACGACCACGCCGATCAAGGCGAGCAGACCGCCCTGGCGCACGACCATGGACAAGACATCGCGGCCCCGCGCTCCCAGCGCCATGCGGATGCCCATTTCCTGGGTCCGCTGCGAGACGGTGTAGCCCATCACTCCATAGACGCCGGCCAGCGCCAGGATCAGCGCGATCAGCGCCACCACCGCCATGATTTTCGCCATGATCGTGTCCCCCCCGAGACTCTCGTCGATCATCGCTTCCATCGACTGGACGCCGAACGGAGGGATGTTCGGGTCGATGGCGCGGATTTCGGCGCGCACCGACTCGACGATGGTCTCCTGCGGCACCGCCGTCTCGATT
>JBDHHL010000481.1:0-3642 GCA_039589375.1 Gemmatimonadota bacterium
GATCGCCCAGGGCAGCACCGCGATTCCCCCGGCGAGCGCCAGCCAGCGGCTCCAGTACCGACCAAAAGCGAGCCCGATGACCGTAACCGCGAGCGGAAGCAGAAGCAGCCAAAACGCGATCGCCTCCCGCTGATAGACACCGAACGATCCCGGCCGATCGGACGTGACGATCAGTCCGCCCAAAGTCAGAAGGCACGCGATCGCGATCGTTTGACGTAGCCGTACCATTCTCACCCTGCCGATCATCTGGAAGCTACAACATGACGGTTATGTTGTCGCCGAACAATCTCAGCTCGTTCACAACCGACCGCGAGCGTCGATGAAAAAGGGCCGGCCTTCCGGCCGACCCGATTTGCTTGTTGCCCGCCCGGACCGGGCGGAACTACGTCGCTCAAGTGAAGCCACCCGACCCGCAGCCGGCTGCTGGCGCCGAGCTCCGCGACCCGGTGAGCACGTTCACCGAGCCAAACCTCCGCTCGGCGTTCTTCGACCCGCACTCGGGACACTCGGGCGACAGACCCTCGGAATAGGCGGACATCGACGCCCGAATGTCGAACGCCTTCCCGCAATCCTGGCACTCGTAGCTGTAAGTAGGCACGCTAGTCTGTTTGGTTACAAGGGTTTAGTGTGATTCGCCTTATATACAGTTATCAATATATCTATATTCTATCCGGGTGTCCAGCCCTGGCGCCGCTCCGGCTGCCCCGGACAAACTCCTCGACCTGCCATCAGGAGCCAGGTTTTCGCCCCGCCGTGACGGCCTCCCGGTACTCCAGCCACAGTACGCACGCATCTTCGAGACCCGCGCGCTCCAAGATCTCGAGGTCCTCCCAGAGCGTGACCGGTTGATCACTCTCTTCTGCCTGCAATTCGTCAAGGAAGCGACGCGTCTCGGACTCGCTCGCGAAGCGTTGGTCGCCCGGCGCGGCACGCCTCATTATCCCGTCGACGCGAAGTTGCTGAGCCCTGGCCTCGACAACCGTGCTTCCGTTCGCGACCAGATCGGCGTTGAGGAACCAGCCGCCGCTCCTCATGACCTCGACGGCTTGCTGAACCACCTCGCTCTTGGCGCGAGCATCTAGATGGTGGAGAGCGTATGCAGACACCACCGAGTCTACCGTCTCACCCGCCTCGAGCAGCGTCTCTAGCTCGCGGAAATCGCCGACCCGAAAGTCGACCCGCCGTGCCAAGTCACCCAGCCTCGCCCTCGCCATCTCGACCATAGCGGTCGCACCGTCGACGCCGATGACGCGGGCTCGGGGAAACATCTCGAGCAAGCGCTGTGTCAGATAACCCGTCCCGATCCCCAGTTCCATTACCGTGGCCTCGGTATCCCGCGCGAATGGAAGGAACTCGACTATCACATCGACCATCTTCACGCGGTTCGGATGCATCACGTCCATATCGGCATCGTACGATGCGACCCGGTCCGGCACGTCGTAGGCGTCGATGCTGTCTTGGCTCACAACAGGTTCCTTTCCGTGTGACACAGCAGCGTCCGCAGCATGATGTCACAAGATGGGCCTCTCCCGATCGGGCGACAATCGGCCCGAATGGCTGGTCGATACCGGCAGGGTGAACGGGCTGCGAATCTGCTCCTACTTGCACATTTGGCCGCGCAGGTCAATGCTCATTCACGCTGCGCATCAAGGATGTCTAGTGACACAGGGTGACTGTAGGTCCAGGAGGAAATCATGACCGCTCACATCCGCTCGCGTCTGACTTGCATCGGCCTGGCCCTTGCCGGGCTGCTTCTGGCGCTCGCCGGTTCCGCTCCAGCGCAGGAAACGGTGCGGCCGGCGCCGGACCGCGGGCCCGATGAAGGCGAGGGGCCTTTCGACCGGCTCGTGCTGCGCGGTGCGATCGTGATCGATGGGACCGGCGGGCCGGCGCGTGGACCCGTGGACATCGTGATCGAGGGGAACCGCATCGCGCGGATCGCCGGTGTGGGCGTTCCCGGCGTCCCCATCGATCCCCAGGGGCGTCCGGAGCCGGGGACGAAGGAGTACGACGTGACCGGGATGTACGTCCTACCCGGGTTCATCGATATTCACCTCCACACCGGCGGCTTCCCGAAGACGCCAGAAGCCGAGTACGTCTATAAGCTGTGGATGGCGCACGGTATCACGACCGGGCGAGGGGTACCGTTCGGGTCGGTGGATTGGTCGTTGAGCGAACGCGAACGCAGCGCCAGAAACGAGATCGTGGCTCCGCGCATGTTCGTCTACCAGGTTCCGGGCCAGGGCTGGGACCGCGGCCCGATCCGCACGCCCGAGGACGCGAGGGAGTGGGTGCGTTGGGCGGCCGACGAAGGGATCGACGGCATCAAGCTGTTCGGGTATCAACCGGACGTCATGGCTGCCCTGCTGGACGAGGCGAAGCAGCAGCACCTCGGCTCGGTAGCGCACCTGGCCCAGACCAACGTGGCGCAGGTGAACGCGCTCGACGCGGCTCGGCTCGGACTCGGAACGGTGACTCACTACTACGGACTGTTCGAGGCGATCTACGACGACAACGACGTCCAGCCGTGGCCTCCCGACATGAACTACAGCAACGAGCAGCACCGGTTCGGCCAGGTGGCGCGCCAGTGGAACCTGGTCCATCCGCCCGGCAGCGACGAGTGGAACGCCTTCCTCGCCGAACTCAAGGAACTCGACGTGACGCTCGACCCGACGATGACCGCGTACCTCGCCAGCCGTGACGTCATGCGAGCCCGCACCGCCGACTGGCACGAAAAGTATACGCTACCGTCGCAGTGGGACTTCTACGAGCCCAGTCGCCTGAACCACGGATCGTACTACTACAACTGGACGGCGTGGGACGAGATCGAGTGGAAGAACTTCTACCGCGTCTGGATGCAGATGCTGGACGACTACAAGGACATGGGCGGCCGCGTGACGGTGAGCTCCGACGCCGGTTACATCTACAACCTCTATGGATTCTCGACCATCGAAGAGATGGAGCTACTCCAAGAAGCGGGCTTCCATCCGCTCGAGGTGGTCCGTTCCGCCACGATGCACGCCGCCGAGACTTTGATGAAACCCTCGGGACAGCCCATCGAGTTCGGACTCGTCCGCGAGGGCTTCCTCGCGGATCTCGTGGTCGTGGAAGAGAACCCAATCGAAGACCTCAAGGTGCTGTACGGCACGGGCGTCGTGCGCCTGAACGACGAGACGGGACGGGCCGAGCGGAGAGGCGGAATCGTCTACACGATCAAGGACGGCATCGTCTACGACACCAGGCAGCTGCTAGCCGATGTCGCCCGGATGGTGGAGGAGCAGAAGCGCGAGCGCATGACCAGCCGGCAGTGACGGTCTTAGGCAGGCTCAAATCACTTATCCCGCAAGCACCTCGCGGATAGCGCGGTGGGCCTCGCTGAACGAGGCCTCGGCCATGGCGTAATTCGCGGCGTCGCAGTTAGCGATGGCGATGCGGCCGAAGGGCCGGCGGGCGCGCAGCCACGGGCGCTCTTGCACCGGCCAGTCGGGAGTCCACGCCACCTCGTCCGTGGTGGGGTCTTGGAAGAAGATGTAGCCGTGGGGCCAGCGGTTGACGGTGATCGCCTCGATGTCCCGGGCCGGATCGAATCCGCCGCCGCTGAGCATGCGCACCAGCTGATCAGGGATCTTGCGTTCGAACACC
>JBDHHL010000482.1:0-3641 GCA_039589375.1 Gemmatimonadota bacterium
GGGACAAGCGACGTGAAGATCTACCAGGGAATGGACCCATCGGCTTCTAGCACAAAAGGTTCGGGATTGTTCGCCGGCCGAGTTTTGGAGCTGTTCGCCGGCCTCGCGATCGAGGATGAGGGACGACTTCGCAACTACCGGATCCGCGAGCACTTCTTGACCAAGCTGTTCAGCCTCGCCGCTCTCAGGCCGGTACTGAAATCGCACTCAATGAAGGAGCTCGTCCGTTTTCACTCCGTGAACAAGTTCTTGCTCATGGCTTACAGCCAGAAGCAACTGAGAATCCTCGGCCGCGTCGTGGCCAATCCGGACAAGCGGCCGTTCGGCGAACTGTCCGAAGGCTACGAGAACAACTTCAAGGCTGCGATGGCGAAGCCGCCCCGCTACACGTCTATGATCAACGTGTTTCAGCACGCGGCCGGTTACTTCTCGAAAGAACTCACGCGGAGGGAGAAAGCTCTGCTGGTAACTTCTCTCGATAGGTACCGCAACAAGCAGGCGCCGGCAGCCGCAGTCACGGCCATCTTGAGGGCTTGGATCGCCAGGTTCGATGAGGAGTATCTAGGCTCGCAGACCTTGTTCGACCCGTACCCGGAGGCGCTGATGAACGTGAGCGACTCCGGGAAAGGCAGGGAGCTGTGAGGCCGATGAGGGCCGACGCTGCGGCTCTCAGGCGAGAGAAGCCAGCGTTGACCTGAGCTGTTCCATGTCCGCCAGGTGGATGGCCTCGATCTCGTCGATCACCCTCTGATACGACGACGAGGCTGCCCCGCCCAGCAGAATCGGCACGGTCGGCGGAAGCTTCAGTCGCAACTCCCTCAACTCTTGCGCCACGTCCGGTTCTTCCGCGGCCACGACGATACTCAACGCCAAAGCGTCGGCACCCGTCGTACGCACCGCTGTCGCGATGTCGTCGGCCGGCAAGTTCGGACCGAGGTATGTCACACGCCAGCCTTCGGACGACGCAGTGGCAGCAGCGAATAGCGCCCCGAACTCGTGCGTCTCACCCGCGGGCGTGGAAACGACCAGCCCGGGAGCCGACCCAACGGGTTCTCCACTCCGCATGGCCCGGCCGATCACCTGCTGAAGAACTGCCGAGACCAGATGCTCGTTCGCTGGGCTCGTTTCGCCCAGGCCCCACAACTCGCCGACCTGCTCCAACAGTGGCGCCGCTACTTGATCGATCATCACCGGAGCGCCTAGAACGACTAACGCGCGGTTGACAGCTGCTTCCAGTTCACGCCCGTCCATTCGTTCGACGGCAGCCAGGCATGCGTTGAGATGCTCTTCGGCGGATGTGACGGTCTCAGCGCTCTGATCCGGCCCGCCCTTCACATCTTCCCGGTCGTCTTCCTTTACGAGCGCCGCCAGCTCGTCCATGCTCAAAGCCGCGACGTGACTGATACGCCGGCCTCCGCGGCTCGCACGTCGCAGTAGACGCAAGCGCTCCACGTCCTCGTCAGAGTACAAACGGCGTCCACCCTCCGAACGACCCGGCTCGACCACCCCGTACCGCCGCTCCCAAGCACGAAGAACATCGGCGGTCAGTCCCGTACGCCGGACGACCACCTGAATCGGGTGCCGCTTGCGGCCGGTTCCAGACCTGTCATCCACTATCATTGCACTAGCCCCATCAATGAGTTGCCTCTCCTCCACAATAGCCCTATTGTCCCATAGATGTCAACCGAACAACAGACATCTATTTGACACATAGACAGGACACAGTCTTGCCCTTGACTTACCCTGACGGGGCGATCGCTGAAGCGCCCGCCGACCCGGCTGGCAGCTGGGAGAACCGGATGCCGAGCGGCGCCTCGATGCAGCCGAGGGCTGAAGCGCGTCGAGAGGAACGGTGAAAACCTTGATGACGTTATCTTGTTGGCAAGCCGATACCTACGGAGAGGACAAATGCTCTTAAAGCGGTTCTACGACGAGAAGCTCGCCCAGGCCAGCTACCTGGTTGGCTGCCAGGCCACCGGCGAGGCGCTCGTCATCGATGCCAATCGCGAGGTCGAGGCCTACGTTTGCGCCGCTGAGCAAAAGGGCCTGCGGATCTCACATGTGACCGAGACACACATCCACGCCGATTACGTGTCCGGGTCGAGAGAGCTAGCGAGGCGGACCGGAGCGAGGATGTATCTCTCCGATGAGGGAGACGCCGATTGGAAGTACGCCTTCGCCGCCGCTGACGGAGCGACCCTTCTGGCGGACGGAGACGAGTTTATGGTCGGCAACATCCGAATCCAGGCGCTGCACACGCCCGGGCATACGCCCGAACACATGTGCTTCTTGCTGACGGACACCGCTGCAGCCGACCAGGCCATGGGAATCTTTACCGGCGACTTCGTCTTCGTTGGCGACGTGGGCAGGCCCGATCTGCTCGAGCGCGCGGCGAAGATAGAGGGGACGATGAAAGCGGCTGCGGATACCCTGTTCAGGTCGCTTCAAGGTTTCCGGAACCTACCGGACTATCTGCAGATCTGGCCTGGCCATGGGGCCGGATCCGCCTGTGGCAAAGCTCTGGGGGCCGTGCCCCAGTCGACCGTCGGGTACGAGCGGATGTTCAGCTGGGCTTTCGCCCACAATGACCAGGAAGATTTCGTGAGCGCTGTGCTCGCGGGACAGCCGGAACCGCCCAAGTACTTTGCCGAGATGAAGCGCATCAACAAGGAAGGCCCAAAGATCTTGGGTGGTTTCAGGCGGCCCGAGCGGCTTCCGGAACCGCGCTTGGCGGAACTGCTGAGTTCGGGCGCCGTCGTCGTCGATACCCGTCATAACGGCGATTTTGCAGAGGGCCACGTTCCTGGAACCATCAACATACCGCTCGACAATTCGTTCACCACGTGGGCTGGCTGGCTCCTGCCCTACGATCGAGAGTTCTACCTTATCGTCGACGAGCAGGCCGGATTCTCGCGCATCGACGAGGCGACCCGAGACCTCACGCTCATCGGGCTCGACCAGGTCGCGGGATACTTCGGCAGCGCCGCTCTCGAGACGTGGCTCCAGGAAGGCGGCCGTTTGGGCACGACTAATGAGATCAGCCCGGCGGATCTGCGGGGACGAATCGAAGACGAGGACGTCTCCGTCATCGACGTCAGAGACGGAACGGAGTGGGACGCGGGACATATTCCTGGAGTGCCGAACATTCCGCTGGGCTACCTGACCGATCGGCTGACGGAGATTCCTAGAGAGAAGACCGTCGTGTTGCACTGTCGGGAGGGCTGGCGATCCTCCATAGCCACCAGCTTGCTGCGCTCTCAAGGCCTCACCAACGTCGTGAACCTAAAAGGCGGCATCCGAGCCTGGATCAACGAGGGGAACGCGGTCGAAGGCGCCTAGCGCGGCGACGCCGATACGAGGCCGCGGCGCGGCGAACTGGTTTCGGTCGCCTGCCGACACTAGAATGAATCTGTTCCAGTCCTAGCAACGAGAGACTTCGGAGGCGCTCAATGGGGCTCATCCGGGAGATTTTGCTCCGGGGGTCACGCAGCCAGTGGCTCGCCGATCAACTGACGCGTCGCAACTTCACACGCAAAGCCGTTCGGCGGTTCATGCCGGGCGAGGACGTCGACGCCGCGCTGAAAGCGGCTGAGACGCTGATCGAAAAGGGGATGGTCACCATCCTGTCCATGCTCGGCGAA
>JBDHHL010000483.1:0-7095 GCA_039589375.1 Gemmatimonadota bacterium
TGGAGTCGGTGCGATTCAGCACGAGCTATTGAAGGCGGGCGCCGCCAGCGCCACGGGTGCCGATGCTTCGTCCGCCTATCTGGAGGCGGCGCAGAACGAGGCCGAACGCCAGGGTCACGCGGATCGCGTGCAGTACCTCCGCGGCGACTTCGTCTGTCTTTCCGACGAACTCGATGCAGCGGATGTGGTGACCCTCGACCGTGTGATCTGTTGCTATCACGACATGCGCTCCCTAGTGAGCCTTTCGGTCGGGAAGGCGGGCAGGCTGTACGGCCTCGTCTATCCTCGGGACGTCTGGTGGACCAGGGCGGGGCACCGGTTCCTGAACCTGTTCCTGTGGCTTTCCCGGAACCCGTTCCGCGTGTTCATGCACGCTGAACAGGCTGTCGAGGCGATCGTGAGCGCCGCCGGCTTCGAGCGGCGGTATCACCGCGTTACGGCTTCTTGGCAGGTCGTCGTCTACGCTCGTTCGTCCTAGGGCGGTGACAGCGGCAGCGATCGCGTATCTGCTACGGGCTTCCGGTCCGGCAGCGCGCAGTCGATTCGTCTCATGACTTTTTCCGCTGTCGCGCGCCAGCCCGTAAGCTTCCCTCCGTAGATACTGAGCACCCGGGGTCGGTCGTACCGGCCGTCGCCATCGGTCTGCAGGATCGTTTCGCGCGAGCGGTGGAAGGCGTGGCCGGGCCCGGCGGGCAGGACACGTAGGCCGGCGAACGCGTCCAACACGTCGCCAGTCTGCTGGGCGGCGTAGCGCGGGAAGTAGCGGTGCAGGACCCGCAGCAGGTAGTTCATCTCTGCGCGCAGCGGTTGCACGTCGTCGGGATTTCCTCGGAACCGCGTTTCCGTGGTCCCTACCAGCGTATTGCCCTTCCAGGGCATTACGAAGACCGCTCTTCCGTCCCGCAGTACCTCCACGTAGTAGATGCCCCGTTCCACTTTCCCTGCGACGACGATGTGGGCGCCCTGTACGAGATCCACCTGGATCTCGGGCGGCGTCGGCTCGATCCTGCGTACGACCTCGTTCACCCACGGGCCCGCTGCGTTTACCAGTACTCGAGCCTGGCAGCTATGTTCGCGCCCATTGCTGCGGTAGCTGACGGCCGTGCCTTCGTCGTTGATTGCCGCGCCGGCGAGTTCGGCTGGCAGCGCGAGTTCGGCTCCGAGACTCTCGGCGGACTTCCAGACCGCGGCCGTGAGCGCCGCGTCGTCGGTTTGGGCGTCCCAGTAGCGGAAAACCGTCTGCAGGCCTTCGGTCACCAGTCCATCCAGTTCGTCCCAGCGACTGCGGGACAACTTCTCGAAGCGGACATCCTTACGCAGGCGACCGAGGATCGCATACAAGCTGAGACCCGATCTGACCAGCCACGGGCGCCGACGCGTGTAGGAGAAGACCGGTATGTAGAAGGGCGTGAGCGTCACCAAGTCGGGCGCCAGGCGGAGCATAAGTGATCGCTCGCTCAGGCCTTCCTGGACCAGCGAGAATTCCCAGCTCTCGAGGTAGCGCAGTCCGCCATGTATCAGCTTGCTGGAGCGGCTGGATGTTCCACTGGCAAGGCCCTGCTTCTCGATGAGAAGAACGGAATGGCCGGCGGCGGCAGCGGCCTGCGCCACACCCACGCCGTTGATACCGCCGCCCACGACGACCACGTCGTAGAGCTTGCCGCTCATCGGCGATCCGTCGTGACGAGGTCGTGTGCAGGCGACCTCTTGAGGCCGTCACTGCGAGGGGCCAGACGGGTCATCCGCCCGGCCCCGGTCGAGCCCATCGAGATGTGCCCAATCGCATCATTGCTGCGGGGGCTCCTCCGCTTCCTTTTCCGGGTACAGCGAAACCTGGACGTAATTGTCTGTCCGCAGATAGCGTTTCGCCGCTTCGCGGATCATCTCGATGTCGAGCGCTTCGATCAGTTCCTCGTACACCAGGATGTTCCGCGGATCGGCATCGTATAGGTCAGCGGCCACCAGCTGGCTTAGCCAGTAGCTATTCTCTCGCAGGTCCGTTTCGCGTTGTCGGCGCTGTGCTTCCTTTACCTTGTCGATTTCCTCTTGGCGTGGCCCGTAGCTCTGAAGGCTGTCGATCTGGAGGAACACGGCATCGCTCAGTTCCTTCAGCCGATCGGGTGCCGTACCGAAAGTGACTGTGAATGAGTATTCCTGCCTAGGATTGCGGCTCGGGATACCGCTGACGCCGACCCCGTAGGTGCCGCCCAGGTCCTCGCGGAGGACCTCTCGCAAACGGATGCGGAGCACTGCTGCCAGCGAGCGCATGGCGTGGCGGTTCTCACGCGTCCAGTCGAAGGGGCCGGTGAAGGTGATCCGCGTCTGGCTCTTCGGCTCGATGCCGCGGTAGACCTCCTTGCTGATCACGCCCGTGGGCGGCCGGATCTCCTCATCGCGCCAGTTTTCCACACGCCCGATCGACGGCAGCCCGCCGATGTAGGTCTGAATCAGTGGCTTCAGGCTGTCCGGATCGAACGTGCCGACGAAGAAGAACGCGAAGTCGCTGGCGTCGGCGAACCTGTCGCGGTAAAAAGCGAGCGACTTGTCCAAGTCCATCTCGGCGTACAGCTCGGTGCTGGCGGGCCGAGCCCTGAAATGGTTTTGCGACAGAGTAACCTGGATGGTGTCCTGGTAGGCCGCGATGGGATCGGCGCTGCGGTTCGTGAGAAAGGCATTGAGGCGCGTGGTCAGAGACTGGAATGCCTCCGCGTCGCGACGTGGCGCGGTGAAATAGAGATAGATCAGCTGGAACATCGTCTCCACGTCGCTGGGCGAAGCGCTGCCGGAGAACCCTTCGGTCAGCGACGAGACGTACGGCGACACGCGGACGGCTTTACCCGCCAGCGCCTTCTGCAGGTCGACAAGACTGAAGTTGCCCGCTCCGCCTTGGGTGACGGCGGAGGTCGCCGTAACCGATGCGATGTAATCCTCATCGGACGAGAGCGAGGACCCGCCGGGGCTCCAGGACCGGAACAGAATCTCGTCGTCCTTGAAGTCGGTGGGTTTCAGATAGACGCGCACGCCGTTGGCCAGCTTCCAGCGCTGGACCTCCAATTCCTCGATAACGTCTTCTTCCACGATCGCCGCCGGCTCCGGGACTCGAGCGACCAGCGGTGCGTCGGTGGCCATATCCTCATAGGCGGTGATCTCTGCGGCGGCCACCGCGGAGAAGACCGCTGTCAGGTCGTCTTCGCCGGGCACCGACACGGTCTCTTTTTCCGGCGCGCTGACGAGGATCACTCGGTTCTCGTCGATGATCCACTCGCGTGCGAGCCCGTTCACGTCATCCAGAGTAATTCCGGGCGCAAATTGCTTAGTCCACTCGAACTCGTTCGCGATGCCGGGGGTAGGTTCGTCCCAGAGGAAACTACGGATGTATTCCGAGGCGTACACGGATGACTCGGTATTCTCCCGCTCGGCATAGGCTTGCTCCATCGAGCGGAGCAACTCCCGTTTCTCACGCTCAAGTTCGGATTCGGTGAGGCCAAAACGCGCGACGCGCTCGGCTTCGGTCAGAACCGCTTCAAGAGCTCGCTCGATACCGTTGTCCGGGGCCCCGGCACCGAGGATGTAGACTTCCTTTGTGCCGATGAATCGACCCTGACCGGAGAAAGCGCCGAGGAAGGGCGGATAGAGCCGCTGATTCAGCATCTGGTTGTACAGCGCCTCGACGACCGACTGGCGGTACGCGCCGAAGGTGCTTTCGTCTCGGAGATCCTGCTTCCAGTACACGCTGACGGAGTTGAAGGTCATCTCCGGGTCCGTCGCGATGGCGAAGAGCGCCTCGTCGTGGTCCGGTACGGGGTACACCGTCCGTTCGCGCAGGTTGTCCGGTGACTCGAGCCCGGTGAAGTGCTTCTGGATGAGTCCCTCGATCACGGCCGGATCGAAATCACCGACAGCGACGACGGCCATCAGGTCGGGACGGTACCAATCGCGATAGAAGCGCTTCAAGACGTCGTAGTCGAAGCTCTCAAGGATCTCCGGCTTCCCGATGGGCATACGCTCCGCGTAGCGCGAGTCCTTGAAGAGGATTGGGAACTGCTTCTCTTGAAGTCGCGCCGAGGCGCCCTGGCCGAGCCGCCATTCCTCGATCACGACGCCGCGCTCTTTGTCGATCTCCTCGTGGTCGAAGGAGATGCCGTGCGCCCAGTCCTCGAGGATCTGGAAAGCGGTCGTGATCAGCTCGGCGCTGTCGGTCGGAACCTCGAGCATGTATACGGTCTGGTCGAAGCTCGTGTAGGCGTTCAGCTCCGGTCCGAAGCGCATGCCTATCCCTTCCAAATAGTCGACCAGCTCCTGCTTCTCGAAATTCCGCGTCCCGTTGAACGCCATGTGCCAGTCGTAGCTCCGCCCGCTCGCGTGGTTCCGAGTTGACCCGGATGTAGTAGCGCACTCCGTTGGACAACGTGCCGACTTCCACGGCCGGATCGACGGGCAGGGCGCTGTTCAGATCCTGGGCGACCTGCTGGGCAACGCAGGGAACGGCGGCTCCGAGTAAGGCCGCGCTGAGAAGTGCCGATGCGATGAAGTGCCTCTTCATTGTGCTCTCCTTATGCCGCTCGCTCATGCCCAGGGCCGTTGGCGGTTGGGGCCAACTCGGCCGGAAGTGGCCATATATGCGGGTTCGGATCCGTTCGACGAAGTGTGTTGGGCCTTACTGAACTTGAGAACCCCTCTGCCTTCGCTCATATTCCATTCGACTTAGGATTATCAGAACTGTGGCCTTAGAGCAACCGGTGAGCCGGATTGATGAAATCCGCAGAGATTAGACAACGCTTCATAGACTACTTCGTACGCTACGGGCACACGCACGTGTCTTCGTCGTCGCTCGTACCCGCCGAGGACCCCACGCTCCTGTTCACGAACGCTGGGATGAACCAGTTCAAGAGGACGTTTCTGGGGCAGGAGCCACGGCCGTACAAGCGGGCGACGTCCTCGCAGAAGTGTGTGCGGGCAGGTGGCAAGCACAACGATCTAGAGCAAGTCGGCGAGACGGCTCGGCACCACACTTTCTTCGAGATGCTGGGCAACTTCTCGTTCGGCGACTACTTCAAGCGAGACGCGATTCACTATGGGTTCGAGTTCTGCACCGGCGAGCTCGGGATGGACCCGGACCGGATCTGGGCGACGATTCACCATACGGACGACGAAGCGTTCGAGCTGTGGCAAGAGGTCGCCGGTCTGCCACCGGCGCGTGTCCTGAGGTTCGGCGACAAGGACAACTTCTGGCAGATGGCCGAGACCGGCCCGTGCGGCCCGTGCTCGGAGATCCACTTCGACCAGCGGCCGAAGTCGGCGAAGCAAAACCTGTCGGTCTCCGAGTTCGAGGCGTTGACGGAGGCCGGCGAGATCCTCGAGATCTGGAACCTGGTCTTCATGCAGTTCGACCGCGATGATCAGGGCAATATGAATCCGCTGCCGAAGCCTTCCATCGATACGGGTGCGGGGCTCGAGCGGATCGCCGCCGCGATGCAGGGTGTGGATTCCAACTTCCACACGGACCTCTTCATGCCGTTGATTCACCGGGCCGAGGAGATCGTCAAGCGAAAGTACGATCCGGATAACGCCGCCGGGACATCGTTCCGAGTGCTTGCCGACCACGCCCGGGCCGTCGCCTTCCTGGTCGCGGACGGTGTGTTCCCCACGAACGAGGGACGCGGCTACGTGCTGCGCCGAATCCTCCGGCGGGCGAGCCGGCACGCCTGGCTGCTGGGGCGGCGGGAACCGACGCTGTACGAGATCTGCGACGAGGTCGTTTCAGTGATGGGTGACGTGTTCCACGAGCTTGTAGACCGTCGCGACCACATTGTCAGGACCGCTCGAGGTGAAGAGGAGCGGTTCATGGCGACCATCGACGAGGGGATGGAGAGGTTCGACGAAGTGGCTCCCGCCGGCGGTAGCGGCGCGGTATCCGGCGAAGAGGCGTTCAAGCTGTACGACACGTTCGGATTTCCACTCGACCTTACCGAACTGATGGCACGCGAGCGCGGCTATGAGGTGGACGTAGTCGGGTTCGACGCTGCGCTCGAGGGGCAGCGACGCCGTTCGCGAGAGCAGCGCGAGGCGCAGCGCAAGCGCGGCGATCTGGACGGTAAGTCGATCGACATCCCGACCGACGGCTGGACTCGCCACCTGAATGACGCGCAGGAGTTCGTCGGCTACGAGCAACTGAGCGTGAACACCGATGTGCTGGCGTCCGTTCAGGAGAACGGCAGGGTAGCGCTCGAGTTGCGTTGGAACCCGTTCTACTCCGAGGCCGGTGGCCAGGTCAGCGATCGGGGGTTCATAGAGGGCGATGGCTGGCGCATGGAGGTGGAGGATGTCGTCCGCTTCGACGAACACATCGTCGTAGTGGGTCCCATCGAGGGAGAGTTCAAGCCGGGCGGGGTCCGTGCCGTCGTGGACAAGGAACGGCGTGACACGCAGCGCAACCATACGGCGACGCACCTGCTCCACGCAGCGCTGCGGGCAGTATTGGGCGATCACGTGACGCAGGCGGGCTCGCTGGTGGCTCCTGACCGCCTGCGCTTCGACTTCACTCATACAGGGCCTTTGAGCGAGACGGAGCTCGAGGAAGTCGAGCGCCTGGTCAACGAACAGATCTGGGCGGACAAAGAGGTCACGAAACAGTTCCTGCCCTACCGGGAGGCGATCGGCGAAGGTGCCATGGCCCTCTTCGGTGAGAAGTACGGTGACACCGTACGCGTCGTGCAGGTGCCGGGCTTCAGCCTCGAACTTTGCGGCGGCTGCCACGTCAACACAACGGGCGAGATCGGCTTGTTCAAGCTGGTGTCGGAGACGGGCTCGGCCGCAGGCGTGCGCCGGATCGAGGCGGTTACGGGCTCTCACGCCTACTCGCGCGTGAAGGAGCTGGATAGGCTGATGGGCCGTCTGAGCCAGATGCTCAAGGTGCCGACCGAGAACGTGGCGCTGCGAGTCGAGGGCCTCGTAGCCGAGGCGCGAGAGCTGCGCGACAGACTTCAGACCGCGTCGCTGACCGCGGCGCAAGATCAGGTCTCGCGCCTGATCGATGTGGCAGAGGTTGTCGACGGAGCGAAGATCGCCACGGGCGTGATCGAAGTGCCCGATTCG
>JBDHHL010000484.1:0-5091 GCA_039589375.1 Gemmatimonadota bacterium
GCTTCTTCGAGCAGAGCGAGCTCGCCCTCGAAGGCGCGCCGTTCCGTTTCTTCGTGCGCGGACATCTCGAGCGCGAGGCGAATCTCGGCGTTCTGTTTGATGACACGCGTGCCATCCACCGGGAAGAAGAAGCCCGGCACTTGTTCGCCCGGTTCCACCGCGGCAGCGGCGAAGAAGCGCTCCGGGCCGCGCGCGTCTTCGATCAACCTGACAGCATCTCTTACCTGCGAGTTGGAACCGCCGAACTGATTGACCTTGGGAAGGATCATTCCGGCGGCGCGGATGGCGGTCTCGCCCTCCAGCTCCTGCGTTTCCGCCTTGCCCTTACCGTATCGGCCAAGCGGACCCCAGTTGCGCTCCCGAAGCCGATACCGGAGGCTCAGGAACCAGCCGCCGGGCCGATCCGGCGCCCGCAGCAGCTTCATCTTCTTGGCATCCTTGCGCGTCACGCTGAGCCTGTCTCCGTTTGCTGACCTCACGCGCGCTATGACGCGCTCTTCCTGTTGGGAGAATATTGGACCGGCGAGGTAGACTCCAAAGGTGGCCATGCCGATGGCGGCGCCGATTCTCACACCGAAGCCGACCAGCGTCTTGATTCGCCGCCTGAGGAATTGCTTGCCGTAGCGCCAGGCGGCGAACTCGGGGCGCCGAGGTCGGCCGATCCGCACCAACTCGAGGCCCTCGGTCAGTCGGGCTAGGCCAATGTTGTCGGTTGAGAAACGGGTCGATGAGTCGCGGAATTCTTTCTCGCACTCCTCGATGGCTTCCCAGCGCTCGTCCAGCGGCGAGAGGTTCCAGCGGCGGCAACGGTCACAGATGACCCACAGCCGACCTCTCTCCTGGTCGAACGCGAGACGGCGGCCGACCGGAAAGTTCTCGACCACTTCGTTCTGGCCGAGGCCGCGCTGACAGTATATGCACGTCTTGAACATCGCTATCCACGCTGACGACTTGGGCAGGGGCCTTTGCACGACGACAGGCTCTCTACCCAAGTATACCCGCTGAAGCAGCGGGTTATTCGGCGCTCATGCAATCGTCAGGCCATCGCTGCCGTCCACTCAACAAGACGCGATCGAGACGGTCCGAGTTTCCCGGTCCTGCGAGCGCAGAGGGGGATGCGCTGTCAGCGCGACTCGGTTACTGATCGCAAAACCGCATCGTCTCTTCCGGGTATCGAAGGCCAGCCGCCACTCCCTTGGGTGCGACCGCGTCGATGCGCCCAAGTTCCTCGTCGCTAAGGTCGATCTCCGTCGCGGCGACGTTCGCCTCGAGGTTGCCGCGCTTGGTGGTACCCGGAATCGGGACGAGGTCGCTCCCCTGCTTCAACACCCAAGCCAGTGCCAGTTGCGCCGCCGAGGCACGCATCGTCGCGGCGATCTCCTTTATCTGCTCAACCAGGTCCAGGTTTTTACGGAAATTGTCACCCTGAAAGCGTGGATTCATGCGCCGCCAGTCGTCTTCGGCAAGATCCTCGAGTCTCTTGAATCGCCCGGTGAGGAAGCCTCGGCCGAGTGGCCAGGATCTCGTCCTCGGGGTCACGGCTCCAGAGCGAGTACTCGGTCTGCAAGGCCGAGATCGGATGAACGGCGTGGGCGCGACGGATCGTGTTCGGTCCAGCCTCGGAGAGACCGAGGTACTTCACTTTGCCCGCCTTGACCAGGTCCGACATGGCACCAACGGTGTCCTCGATCGGGATCTCGGGGTCGACCCGGTGCTGGTAGTACAGATCGATATGGTCGATGCCCAGCCGCTTCAGCGACGCGTCGCACGCTCTCTTCACGTAGTCCGGCTTTCCGCTAATGCCCATGAAGCTGCCATCGTCGCCGCGCAGGATCGCGAACTTGGTCGCGACGATCACCTCATCGCGGCGGCCCTTGATGGCTCGGCCCACGAGTTCCTCGTTCTTATAGGGGCCATACATATCGGCGGTGTCGAGGAAGTTGACGCCGAGCTCGAAGGCTCGGTCGAATGTCGCGAGGCTCTCCTTCTCATCGGCCGGCCCGTAGAAATCGCTCATGCCCATGCAACCCAATCCGAGTTCCGCAACCTCCAACCCCAAGCTGCCGAGCTTCCGTGTCTTCATTCACTCCCCCTTGCTATCTGAAGGCAAACGGCGACGCCCGAGGGCGTCGCCGTCAGTTCACCTAGAGCCAAGGTCCGTGCATCAGTCGGTCGTGGGCCCACCCATCATGGCGTCACGCTTCGCCTTGAACTCGGTGCCCTCACGCCAGTTCGGGAAGACCTCCTGCGTGGCTAGTCGGTAGCCGACGACGAACCAGAGCTCGATGTCGTCCACCGCGCCACGCAGGTCCCAGTCCTCGCTGTACTCGTCGGACGGCTGGTGGTAGTGTGTCGCCGTCCACTCGTCCTTCATTTGCTGCGTCCACTCGACGCCGTGCTCCACGTGGTCGTCCCCAGTATCGGTGTAGAGCGCCGGCACGCCCTGTTTTGCCAGCGAGAAATGGTCAGAGCGGTAGAAGTAGCCCTTCTCGGCCTGAGGGTCGGGAAGCACTGCACGGCCTTGTGACTCGGCGGCCGCTATTAGATAGTCATCCAGCTCGGAATTGCCGTAGCCGACGATGACGATGTCCTTCATCGGTCCCAAGATATTGAGCCCGTCGATGTTGATGACGGCGACCGTCTTGTCCAGCGGGAAGACCGGGTTCTCGCCGTAGTAAGCGGAGCCGAGCAGGCCCTGCTCTTCCGCGGTCACCGGCATGAAGAGGATCGAGCGCTGGGGCCGCGTCTCCAGCGAGAGGAACGCTTTGGCCAGCGAGATCAGAGAGCCCGTCCCACTCGCGTTGTCGAGCGCGCCGTTGTAGATCTGGTCGCCCTCGAGGCTGGCGTCGCGCCCGAGATGATCCCAGTGGGATGTGTAGATGATGTACTCGTCGGCACGATCCGTCCCCGGCAGCAGAGCCAGAACGTTGTGGGAGATAGAACGCTGTACGGTATTGCTAATCGCGACCGAGGCGTTGACGCCCATCGGGACGCTCCTGAAGTCGGGGCTCATCGCCAGCTGCTTGAGCGCCTCATAGTCCAGCCCGGCCATCGCGAAGATCTCGTTCGCGACCTCGAGCTGGATCCAGCCTTCCACCTTCACGCGCGACATGTTGTCGTCCTCGGCAACCATGCCGAACTGCGGGCCGGTCCAGCTTCCCTCCACGGTCTGCCACGGATACGCGGCGGGCTCGGTCTCGTGCACGATGATCGCGGCGTCAGCGCCCTGCCGAGCAGCTTCTTCGTACTTGTACGTCCAGCGGCCGTAGTAGGTCATGGCCCGGCCGGTGAACATCTCCGGATCCTGGGAGTAGAAGCCCGGATCGTTGACGAGGATCACGACCGTCTTACCCTCGACGTCTATACCCTCGTAGTCGTTCCAGCCAAACTCCGGCGCGACGATGCCGAATCCGACGAAGACCAGTTCGGAGTCCTCCAGATCGACCGATTCGATGACCCGAGTCGTCCAGCCGACGAAGTCGCTGCCGTAAGGGTATTGGCTGACGGTGCCCCGGCTCCGGACGCTCAGCGTCATGTTGGGGTCCGCTGTGATCGAGACGAGCGGCACTTCCTGGACCCAGCTATCGCCGTTGCCGGGCTGCAACCCGAGCTTTCCGAACTCGGCCTTCAGGTACTCGATCGTCTTCTCCTCACCCGGGGTGGAAGGCAGCCGGCCCTCGTACTCATCGGAGGAGAGCTCCTTTGTATGCCGTACCAGGTCTTCAATGCTGATGGTCGCCAACGCCGCGTTCATGTCCGCGTCGGGCTCGCCTGGAGCGCACGCGCCGCCTGCGACGAGGGCCGCGACAACGGTGAGGATGAGCTTCCCGGACGTGATTCGGTTCATCGTAACCTCGCTGCCTGTATTGGGTTCAGTAGCTCTTCGGACGGACCCAGCGCGCCTCTCGAGCGCGGGATCCGATGGCTGGGCGCTGTGCTGTGACAATGAGAACGTATGCGGCGACCCGCCGCACGCAAGTTCCGCGACGGCATGCCAGGGGCCACTCCCTACAAGGCCAGCATAATACCGAGCAATGTGTTAGTGCTCAGATTCCAAATCACGTTGGCGCCCAGCGCCGGGATCGGGACGGGCTCATCCGGCTGTGTGAGCGCCCAACGGATCGGCTTTGCGAGCAGTAGACTCGGCAGGCAGGCCACGAGCGCCAAGGGAGGCAGGTAGCTCAGCAGGACGCCGACGACCAGCGATAGCGGCACAAAGGCGCCGAAGAGTGCATAGAGCCAGGCTGCCTTCCGGCGCCCCATGAGAATCAACAGGTTCCGGCGTCCACCTTCCCGGTCCGCCTTCTCATCCGGGAATTCGTTCAGCAGCAACAGATTGAAGGTCATGAAGAAAGCAGGGAGCGACGCGGCGATGGCCACCGACTCGTAGGAACCGGTCTGCACCAGCGCTGTACCAACGACCGGAAGCGCTCCAAGCCCGAGCCCGGCGAACAGCTCGCCCACGTAGCCGCGCGCGAGAAGAGCCGAGTACCCGAAAGCGGCGAGGGCTCCCACCGCCAGAATCGGAACCAGCCGTTCTCCGACGACAGTCAGGAAGTAGACGCCGACGACAATGCCGATGACGCCGCCGACGAGGCCCGTTGCGATCGCTTTGCGATACGATAAGAGCCCTGCGGGAAGTGTACCGCTGCCCCCGCTGAATGGCGTCCGCTGGGTCTTCAGGTCGATACCAGTACGGAAGTCGCTGGCCTCGTTGAGCGCGTTCACCGCGATGTGTACTCCCACCAAACCCAGAAGGGCTAGACCGGCACGTGTCAGATCGGCGAGGCCCACGTGCGCGGCCGCACCGGTACCGGCTACCACCAGCGCTACCGGCAGCAGGAGAAACGGCGCCCGAGCGACGCCGGCATAGGCAGACAAGCTCATTCGTCCCTCCAAGCATGTTTCAGCAGAAGCAGTAGGGTGTGCTGCCAAGAACGAAAACGCAAGCCGGACCCGGCCTTTGTCGCCTGGCGGAGCGAGGCGCTTCCAATCAGATTGCAGGCTCGTTTCGCGCAACAAAGGGGGAGCGTAAATGGTCAAGCGGCCCGAGCCATCCGAATACTACGAATACTATGGCAGGTACATCGA
>JBDHHL010000485.1:0-3630 GCA_039589375.1 Gemmatimonadota bacterium
ACGACCAAGCCGCTGGAATATCTCTGCGAGAAGAGCGCCGCATTCGACGCGGCGATCGAGATGGCCGCGGCGATCCGCGGCGGCATGGACCGGCTGGCCGAGAAGCCCTATTTCATCCATACCGTTACGCCGCTTCCGCTCTACTACGCCAAGACCCACACCGACCAAATCATCCGATCCGCGGAGTGCGGCATCCCGACAACTACGGGCACCGACTGTATCGGCGGCGCGGCGGTGCCGTACACCATCGCGGGCAGCTTGACTCACGCACTTGCCACAGACTTCGCGGGCGTCGCGTTGTCGCAGCTGGTCCGGAAGGGTGCGTTCTGCGCGCCCTGCTCGGATAACGCCTTCCTGGAGCCTCTGCGCGGGAATCTCGGAAATGACGTCCCGGACCTGTTGGCCGACCTCGCC
The DNA here is from genome assembly GCA_039589375.1 of Gemmatimonadota bacterium. GTDB lineage: Bacteria > Gemmatimonadota > Gemmatimonadetes > Palauibacterales > KS3-K002 > JASFMO01. The sequence goes on from JBDHHL010000485.1 coordinate 415, forward strand.
ACACGCCAGGTGATGACCCACCTCGGTCTGCTCCCGATGGCCGGAGACGGTGGCGGCTCCGATGCGCGGCGCTTCAACCAGGACACGGCGTTCCAGATCGCAGCGGGGGTCCAGAAGATGTTCTTTACGCGACCCGCCGTATCGAACGGAATGGGCTCTATCGACGGTGGGATTACCTACTCGCTCCACGCGCTGCTGCTCTGCAACGATCTCGCCGGAATGCTTCGCCGCCTATGGAACGGCGTCACCGTGGATGACGAGCACCTGGCGCTGGACCTCACCCACTCGGTCGGGCCGAAGGGGAGCTATCTGGCACAGCCGCACACGGCGAAGCACTGCCAGGACAACTACTGGGACTCGCGCTACTTCGGAGCCAAGTTCCCGCGGAGCAACTCGAGCTCGATTCCCGATCGGGATCTGATCGAGCGCATCGACGAGGACCTGCGCGGGATCCTGGCGACGCACAGACCCGAGCCTCTGCCCGAGCCCGTGCGCAAGGAGATCCGTGGGATCCTGGGGAGATTCGAAGGCGCCTGAGACCGCGCGTCAGCGCGTACCCGTACGAAAGTGCTCATCCGCGGCGTCGGCTGCACCTCCTCGAGGGTGGACTCCGGTGCCGCGCCTTTGCAGCGACCAGGTCTCTAGAACGACCGTCTCTACCCGCGGCTGCGCCTAGCCGTCACTTGCCCTCGAGGCGGGTGAGCGTCTCTTCATGCTGGGCCCGAGTTATCTGGTAGCGGCTGATCTCGTACACACTACCCAGGTAGATGACCAGGATCAGCGGGCCGTAGACGAGGCCGAGATCGAAGATGACGTCCGGTGCGACGTCGCCCACCGCCGTCTCTGTCGGAAATTCGACGAGCGACAACGTCAGTCCACCCAGGAACGTTCCCAGCGCGTACGCACACTTGCTGGCAAACGTCACCGCCGAAGTGATGACGCCCTCGCTACGCCGACCGGTATCGAGTTCGGCTTGCTCGGTGATATCCACCGTCATCGATTGCGAGGCGACATCGAACACCAGGAACAATACCGTCTCGAAAACACCGAGCACCAGAAGGATCCAGAAGAGGAGTGCTGTGCCATTCGCGGGGAAGATTCCAAGCAATCTCATCGCGATGGGAAACACGTTGACGAGAATAGCCGCCGACAGGCCCAGGACGGCCACGCGCTTCTTCTCGCGGCCGGATGCCAGGCCCGACAAGAGCGGTGGAATCAACAGTCCCGCAATCGCCATGGGTATCACGATCAGCGAGATCTGCTGGCTCGTGAACTCCCAGAAGTAGCTGTAGATGTATACCCATAACATGGCATAGGTGCCCGAACCTGCGTAGTACAGCATCCACGACACAGTGACCACGCGCATGCTCGGGTAGCGAAAGACATCCGCCACCTGGCGAAAGAACTGCCTCGGGCCCAGCGAGCCCGAGGGTTGGAACCTGCTGAATCTCGGTATGAATCGATGCAACCCGATCGTAAAGAGCAGGACTGATGCCGCTATGGCCAGCGTACCGACGAGGCCGGCTATCTTGTACCCCTCGACGTTCATGATTCCGTCGGCGTATTCGGGGGTGGGCACGAGCCAAATGGCGTACATCAACACCGACATGCCATTGCCGACGACAGACTGCACCGTGTAGTATCGTGCGAACAGACGTGTGCGTTCGTCGTAGTCGCTGGTGATCTCGGCACCCATGGCATACGCCGGAACGAGAAACAGCGTCGCACTGCCGCGCAGTGCGACAAGGCTGAGCAGCAGGTAGACGAACATCGCTGTGTCGCCCTGCACGAATGGCGGCGGGTGCCACAGCAGGAAATACGACAACCCCAGCGGCAGGACGGAGACGTATAGGAACGGGTGTCGCCGCCCCCATCGCGATTTCGTGTTGTCGGACAGGTAACCGACCAACGGGTCGGTGATCGCGTCGAACACGAGCCCGATGCCGAGCGCCAGACCGGCCAGGCGCGCATCCAGTCCTAGCACCTGGCTGTAGTAGAGAAGAGTAAAGTAGTGGGCGTTGTCGACTACGCCGTAGGAAACCCCAGCGCTACCATAGATCCAGCGGGTGATCGGGGTGATCTTCAGCGCCACGGCACTTCGAGCAGCTGCGACGGATCGTCAAGCGGAAAGCTGCGCCGAGGCGCGAATCTCTCCAGGCCGCCGGGAGCGAGCTTCATCCGGAGGTGTCGGGACTCGTCCGAGGAATGCATCGTATCCATATCTCCCCCTGCAGGAACGCAGCGCAATGCTCGGGGAGGCAGCATAGCCTAGGGCTGGCGCAGACAGGGGCTCGAAGGGGCGTTCTCGGGACGTCCGGGAGGTGAAGCTTCCATCGAGTGTGCCGAGGCGGCGCCAGCAGAGCCGTGGCGGGTGGCTCGAGCGCGATCTCTTGCGGCGACTTCTCCGCGCCCCCTGCGGCCTTCTCGGCGGATGTGCCGGGAGCCAGGGCACTTCAAGATTTCAGAGAGACACTGTGTAGTGTACCCCCTCTCTCGACTCTCTTGTCCGAGAGCCCGGCTTTCACCCCCGCCAAGGCGTGTGTGGGGGGTGTGGCCCCCCGTGGGGTCTTGGGAGATGCAAACTGCGGTCGCCTAGCGTTGCGCAGGCCCCTCTACCCCCGAACAACAGCGCAACACTGCAACAGCTAGTTAGGGTGGACAGCAATGAACTTCCTCGGACACCCACGGACACTACTAGCTGTTGCACGGTCAGGTGTTGCACTGTTGCAGGTGTTTCGAGGGGTAGGGGGGGAGAGCCCAGAAGCCGGCGGCGTCGATGGCGTCGCTAGCGTCGCTTCTTTGATTGACTTGTCCTTTGCATGTGCCGTCGGAGGATCTCGCGGGCGTAGACACCCACGGTGAGGCCGCTGGCCGCCGCTAGGTCGCGAAGCGCCTGAAGCTCAGCGGGGCGTAGCCGAACCAAGAGCCCTGCGTCTAGTCGCTGATCGGATCGAAGGGTCGGGCGACCTGCACCCGGACGCGTGCCACCCCACCCTTTGGAGTGTTTTCGGCTTGCCCCCATCTTGATAAAGCGATATCATAGTTTCGAAACCTCCACAAGGAACCTCCCCATGGCGAAGCGACGAGGTAACGGCGAAGGATCAATCTACCGGAAGAAGGACGGGACCTGGTGTGCTGTCCTGACGGTGGGCTACGACGAGAACGGGAAGCGAAAGCGGCGGTACATCTACGGGCGGACGAAGGGCGAGGTCCTAG
>JBDHHL010000486.1:0-3629 GCA_039589375.1 Gemmatimonadota bacterium
AGCCGGACCTGGATGTATCGGAGCGCCCGTCCCCGCACCTTGAGCTTCGCCGGCAGCCGGGCCGCGAACTCGGCCACCTCGTGATCCATGAACGGGCTGCGGGCTTCCAGCCCGTGAGCCATGGTCATGCGGTCCTGGATCATCACTGGGTGGTCCGGCAGTCGCGAACAGCAATCGGCGTAGAGCATGCGATCGACCGTATCGTCGGCGTCGGCCTGCTCGTACGCCTCGCGCATCACGCGGCCGGGATCGAAATCGGCCCGCGCCTCCCGCATCAGCGGACCGTACAGCTCGTCCTTGAAGGCGTCGTGGAGATAGAAGTAGCTGAGGCTCTCGATGTACCGTTCGCCGCCGCTGAAGTCAGCCAGGCGATGGAGCCACTTCATCTGATGACCGGGGCTCTTGTACCAGCAGCCGTCGGGGATCAGGCCCAGCCCGGATCCGATCAGACGGCGCACTGGGCCTGGCACCTTAGCGTAGTGATCCGCGAAGCGGTTGCCGTAGTAACGATCATAGCCGCCGAACAGCTCATCGCCGCCGTCGCCGCCCAACACGACCTTCACGTCACGGCGCGCCATCTGCGCGATCAAGTCAATGCAGGCCGAGAGCGGGTCCGACGGCTCATCAAGCTGACGCACCAGCCTGGGCAGCGAGCCGAGCAGCGAAGGGCTGATCTCTTGTTCGTGATGTCGCGTTCCGTAGCGCTCGGCGACCAGCCGCGCCGCCGGCGCCTCATCGAACTCGCCGTAGGGCAAGCCGACCGAGAACGTCTGAAAGTCGTCCGCCAGCTCGTGCTTGCGGAGCAACGCGACGACGAGCGTCGAGTCGAGACCGCCGCTCATGAAGGCTCCGACGGGCACGTCGGCGACCAAATGGAGGCGGATGCACTCGACCAGTCGTTCCTCCAACTCCTCCAACAGATCGTCGTCGCTGCCCGCCAGCTTCGGCTCGTAGCCAAGGTCCCAGTAGCGCTGGACGTCCAGACCGCTCTCGATGTCGAAGGTCAGGTAGTGCGCGGGCGGCAGCTTCTTGATCTCGCGAAACATGCTGCGCGGCGGCGAAATCAGCCTCAGGGTGAGGTATTCGTCGAGGGCGGCTCGATCCAGCTGTGCCAGCGCCGGGTCGGCCGCCAGCAGCCCCTTTATCTCTGACGCGAACAGCAGCTCGTCACCGCGCGACACGTAATAGAAGGGCTTCTGCCCCAGCCGGTCGCGTGCCGCGAATATCCGCCGGCGACGGCCATCCCATATGGCGAACGCGAACATTCCGCGCAACTGGTCGAGGCAACGTTCACCGTAGCGTTCGTACAGATGGAGGATCGTCTCTGTGTCGGAGTTCGTGCGGAACTCCTGTCCATCAACCTGGAGACGACGCCGAAGCTCTCGGTAGTTATAGATCTCGCCGTTGAAGACGATCCAGAGGCTCTCTTCCCCGTTGCTCATCGGCTGCCGGCCACCCTCGAGATCGATAATGCTGAGGCGGCGGTGGCCCAGGCCGATGTTCCCCTGGACGTACACGCCCTCGTCGTCCGGCCCCCGGTGCTCCAGGCGCCGGGTCATCCGGATGATGTCATCCTCCTGGATCGGACGAGCGGCGTGCCAGCCGCAGATGCCGCACACGGCGCTATCGGCCCTTCATCGAAGTCATCCCGGCTTCTCGGCGACCGCGGCGATCTTCTTGGTGAAGATCTTGTTCTTCTTTCCGTAGAGAACGAACAGAGCGCGGAAGATCAGGCCGAGGATTGAAGAGACTGCCCAGGCCACGTAGTTGAACGGGTTCTTATAGAACACGTACAGGTGCAGGCCGAACACACGAACGTTGGTGAACCGACAGTACTCGAGGACCTGTCGGAACGAGTACGAGGTGAACGTGTTGAAGTGATCGAAATTCTGAGCCAACGTCTCGGCACCGACAATCGGGTTTGCCCCGTTCAGGCCGTGACACACCAACCTGCCCCCGGGCGTCAGCTTGTCCCAAACCAGTTCCAGAAACGCCATCATCTCTTCCTTGGTGAGGTGGTTGAGCTCCTGCTCGCAGATGATCGCGTCAAACGGCTCCCGGGCAGCCATCAGCTCTTCGAACGCCGTACCTACCCGGCAGTTCAGCCCGCGCCGTTGGGCGTGCTGGACCTTTTCCGGGTCCGAATCGATCCCCGCAACGTCGGTGTAGCCCGCCTGCTCCAGAAGATTCACGAAGTAGCCCGGGCCGCAGCTGATCACCAAGATCCGGGCGCGCCTGTTGGCCGGCACGTGCTTCAAGTAGTTGGCCCGGTAGAACTGGCCGAGCGATTTGTAGCCACGCTCGACATCATCCGGGCCCTCCCAAAACGAATCGAAGCGTTCCATCCGGGCGCTCAGTTGGACTGGAGCCATCACAGCATCCCCTGGCTGCGATACCATTCGGCGGTGCGCGCGGCACCGTCCGTGAATTCGACTTGCGGCTGATATCCAATCGCCGCGCGGGCAGCTTCACCGCTGAACCGAAAACTCTTGACGAAGAAGTTCATTCGCCGGCGATGGAGCGGCGGCTGCACACCGACCGGCCGCAGCACACTCTCCATCACGACCGCCGTCGCCATGAGCGGCCACAGCGGCATACGGAACCGTGGTAGTTCCACGCCGACCGCTTCGCCGATGCCGGCTACCATCTGATCCGTGTCGATAGCTTCGGGCCCCGCCAGGACGAAGGTCTCGCCGACGGCGCCCTCACACTTCGCGGCGAGTCGCACCCCCGTCACCAAGTCGTCGATGTAGACCGGGTGGTGCAGGTTGCGACCCGGACCGATCATCATGAACCGCTTCCGCGCGATTCCTCTGAACAGCTTCAGCAGCCGCCGGTCGCCCGGTCCGTACGTTTCTGAGATTCTCACGATTCCGATGGGGAGATCGCCGAAGTAGCTCCGAACGACCTTCTCCCCTTCCAGCTTCGTCACGCCGTAGATGTTGTCGGGCTCGAGCGGCGAGCCATCGGTCACTGGCCCGTCGCGGCTGATGCCGTACACACCGATCGTACTGCCATGCACGAAGCGGCCGACCCCAGCCTCTATGGCCGCCTCCAACATGTTCCTCGTCCCTTCTACGTTGACATCGTAGTAGTAGCTGTCGGGAACGTTGGCCTCGTGCTGTGCGGCGGCGAGGTGGTAGACGACATCGATACCATCACTGGCGCGTCGTACCGCTGCGCCATCGGTTATCGACCCATCCGCAACCTCAATGCCTCGGGCCTCCAGCTCGGCAGCGTTCTGCTTCTCGGCCGCGGTGTTCTTCCGCGCCAGGACCCGCACATCCTCACCTTCGTCGAGACAACGCAAGGCGAGCCTTGAGCCGATGAAGCCCGTTCCACCGGTTATGAGTACCCTGGTCATCCTAAAACACCATCGCCCGCGTCATCGCCCGAAGTTGCGATGCCCTAGCTTGTCACCGCCCGCGCATCACTCGACTGGGCTAGCCTCGACTCCCGATCGGGTACCGGATTCTTGGCCAGGAACGGACCGATCGCTAGAGCGTCCAAGTGCCCAATCTTGAACGCCCTCACCGCATCGTGCGGCGTGCAGACTATCGGCTCCTCATGGATGTTAAAGCTGGTGTTGACCAGACATGAGAGGCCGGTCAGCCGCTTGAACTCCTTCA
>JBDHHL010000487.1:0-3623 GCA_039589375.1 Gemmatimonadota bacterium
TCGGCGCTTCACTCCGGTGGCGTGGGATCCTCTCGATACAGAGCGGCACGATCTGGCCGCCCCCACGCTTCGTAGAGGGCGACCACGCGTCGTCGCACGGAGGCTGTGTACGCGTCTTCGTCTCCACGGGCTGTCCCGACCCCTGCAAGGGCGTCGAGCAGCACTTGCTCAGCTCTTTGGTACTCGCCCGCGAAGGTCAGGCACTTGCCGTAGGTCGATCGTGCATAGTGCAGCCGATAGTCTTCCGCCGTGTGAACGCGCTCGTAGATCGGAATCGCTTCCTCCAGTAACTCCAGGCCGCGCTCCGGGTCGCCGCGCATGCACAGATAGCCGCCGAGGTTCTCTAGCGCGGTGCCGACGCGAGGATGATCATCGCTGAGCAGTCTCCTGTACATGTCGAGCGACTCGAAGTAGAGCTCCTTGGCTTCCGCAATAAGCCCCGCCGCCACGGCGGGCTCCGCGTTGTCGCTTCGTTGATCCAGCAGGGTAGCGAGGCTCTGCATAGCGTCGGCCGTGTAGTCGTGATCGCCCAGCTGCTCCCGGAGCCCTGCGACCGCAGATCGATAGAGTCTCTCGGCCGTCTCGTAATCGCCCTGCGTGTCCAACACGATCGCCAGGTTGTTCACCGCTTCCAGGGTCCGGGGATGTGACTCGCCGAGGTGTGACCGCCGGATCGCTACCACATCGCGAAACGTCCGTTCAGCCGACGTGAGGTCGCCGCGTTGGTAGTACAATTCGCCCAACAGACCGCGGGCTTCCGCCAGGGCCAGACTGTCCGTTCCCGTTCGCTCCCGGATCTCCACCGCCTCGCGGACAGCGTTTTCGGCGGCCTCCAGCTCTCCCGTCTGAGTGAGCACGCTTCCCAAACCGATCAGGGCATCAGCCACATCCGAATCGGGTGACGCGGGCAACTCGCGGCTCAACCGGAGGGTCTCTCGGTACAGGGAGTCGCCAGCCTCCAGCTCCCCCTTCGCGGTGAGCGTCGCCGCAAGCCGGAGCAACGTCGCGGTGACGTCGGGGTGCTCGTCGCCGTGGACAGAGCGGCGGAGGCTCAGCGCCCGCGTCAGTTGTGCCTTGGCGTGTTCGTACCGCCCGAGCTGGTGGTACGCGATTCCGATGGTGTTGCGAACGGCTGCCTCGCTTTCGGGCGGCATTGCTGACTCACTATCAAGCCTCAAGGTGGAAGCGTCGAGAGCCTCAACGACTGTTACGTCGGATCCAGGTGCCGCAGGTGCGAACGGATCCGGAGCTAGGAGAACGTCTTCCACGAAGCCCTGTACCGCGCCGGCCTTTTCCGCTTCGCGTTCCGCGCGGTCCCGCTCGCGGGCGATCCGCGCCGCCTGTACGGAGACCGCCACTGCCGAACCGATGACGAGCACCGCCACGGCCGCCGTCATCAGCACGCCCGTCCTATGGCGGCGGACGAACTTGGCGGCCCGGTAGCGGGCGCTGGGTGGCCGCGCAAGCACGGGCTCGTCCCGCAGGTACCGCTCAAGGTCCAACGCCAGATCGTTCGCCGTCGCGTAGCGCCGCTCGCGGTCCTTCTCGATCGCCTTCATGGCGATCCAGTCGAGATCTCCCTTGACCTCGTGGCGAAGCGCTCGGGGATCCGTGCGCCTGAATCTCGCGATGGCTTGCTGAGTGTCCCCTTCGAGCGTGTCGTACCGCGTGCTGGGTGTTGGCGGGTCCGAGTCCCGCATCAAGAGCTTGGTCATGAAGCCCGCGAATCCCAGTTCGTCTGGATCTTGCGGCAAGCGCCCCACGAGTAGCTCGTAGAGCGTGACACCCAGACTGTACACGTCCGTTCGCGTGTCCACGTCCAGCCCCGACGCGTCTGCCTGCTCGGGACTCATGTACGCGGGCGTGCCCAACGCCTGGCCGAACCCGGTGACCAGCGTCGTCTCCGTCAGGCGTTGTCCGGTGGCCTTCGCGACGCCGAAGTCGATCACCTTCGGGCTCGGCGCGTCATCCCGTTCGGTCACCAACACGTTGGACGGTTTCAGGTCGCGATGAATCACTCCCTTCAAGTGCGCGTGCTGGACCGCCTGGCAGACCTCGATCAGCAGCCTGACCCGATCCTCGACGGAGAGCTTCCTGCCGTCGGCGTACTGCTTGAGCGACTCCCCGTCGACCAGTTCCATCACGAAATAGGGACGCCCTTCTTCCGTCGCTCCTGCATCCAGCACCTTGGCGATACCGGGATGCTGCATCACAGCGAGTGCCTGCCGCTCGGCTTCGAACCGGGCCAGCACTTCCTTCGAGTCCAACCCCGGCTTCATCACCTTGAGCGCGACGCGACGCTTCAACGCAACTCGCTGCTCGGCCTCGTACACCACACCCATCCCGCCCTCGCCGAGAACACGGAGTATCCGGTACGGACCGATGGTACGGGGAGGATCACCGCTTGATGCGGAGGGAGCGGAGTCGGGGGGAGGCCCCGGATTCACCGGGGAGCCGGTCGAATCGTCAGAGTGCATGTCCGTGCTCCAGGTCGAGAGCCTACAGCAGCTTTGACGGCTGATGAAGTATTGGGTCCGTCGCCGCCGGCCGCTAGTTCGAGGACAATGAGCCTACGTCATCCGGCTTCCGCGAACGAGGAATGCGCGCATGCTCCTGACAAGCCCAGCTGCCTCGCGCCCAACACGTCAACACGTCGCCATGAACCGCAGACACGACAACTTCACTTCCGTTGTGGCGCTGCTGCGACTCTTGCCAGGGATGGTCCCGGAGCGTATCAAGCCGAAGGGAAACAAGAGTATTCCCGTCGGTGGCCCTCCCGGCTCTGCCGCCCGACGGGCGCCGCAGTGTGACGCCCGACCGACGACGAGACCCCTATGTCATCGACAAAGTGCTCTTCCCCAGACGTGGGTGAGCCGACGGCAACCGAGCGATGGCGCGCAGCAAATGCCGCAACCCCATCCGTCTGATCTATTGATCGTCCGAGCCAGCAGCATGGTTCTGGAACGAGACGCCGGAGATTAGCGATTTGCCCGCCTCACCGATCTCACCCTCTTGACCGGAAGCCCAAGGTGCGGGGGAGGCGACACAGGCGGTGGCGGCAGCAGCGTGTTCTCGTCACTCGCAGTGTTCGAGATCGAAAGGCTCGCCCAGCGACACGCACGTCGTGGAGGGTACAATGCCACGTACACGGCAGTTCCTGGCTCGATCGATCGCCGCTTTGATCGCTATCCTGGCTTTAGAAGCGTGCGACGATCCCACCACCCCAACGGTCACGACTGAAGACCCAGCGCCGCTGCCACACGTGATTGCGTGTCGCGCGGACGTGGCAGCCGGCGCGATCTCTTGCCGGGGCCCAACCCTAGATCCGGCATCCGGGCTGTCGCTGTCAGTGATATATGGGGGCCAGGGGACCTATGTGCAGTTGGCCTCAGACAACGTGAGCTATGACGGCTCCGACGTGTTTCAGGCAGACGTCACACTGAAGAACCTGATCACGCAGCCGATCGGGACCGCGGACGGCACCACGGTTACGGGCATCAAGGTGTTCTTCCACACGGGGCCGGTGGTGACGAGCGGTACAGGCACGGTGACCGTGGCGAATGCGGATGGGACCGGAACGTTCACCGGGGCGAGTCAGCCGTACTTCGAATACAGCACGATTC
>JBDHHL010000488.1:0-3621 GCA_039589375.1 Gemmatimonadota bacterium
AGGCGAAGTGATCGATCGGATTACCTGGATTCCTTCGGATGGCGGTCGTGTGCGCCAGCTCTGGGAGTTGTCGGCGGATCATGGGAAGACCTGGCAGGTCCTCTTCGATGGGATGTACGCCGGGCGCTGACGAAAGGAATTCCATGCCCTGCGTCGATGATGGATTTCTGACCCCCGCCGGGGATACAACTGTTACAGCTGCTCAAAGAGCCGCGGACCGATCAAGAGGTTCGGGAAATCACGGGGCAGCGACTCTTCCGCGTCCGCATCAGCCTCCGCGAGCTGGTTCTCGCCGGACATGCCAGGAACGAGGGGGGTCGCTACGCGCTCACGGAGGCGGGCCGGGCCAAGCTGGACGAGTAGTGCGAGTGGAACACCGCATTCCACGACTCGACCACTCGGATATATTTCGGAAGTACTTGGGCATACTGTGAACCAACGACATCGCCAACCCCTCGTTCCGCGCTTCGGACCCGATATCGACCGCCGAAGGGAAGGTGGGAATGACGCAGGAAGCGAAAGACACAACCCGGAAAGTCACGGTGAGCTGTCAGTTCTGCCTGACGCTCAACCGCGTCGATGTGAGCAGGATCAGCCACAGCCCGAAGTGCGGGGACTGCGGTAGACCCATCCTCCTGGATCGGCCGGTGAGGGTCACCGATGACGACTTCGAACAGGTGATCAACAACTCGGACGTGCCCGTATTGGTCGACTTCTATGCCGATTGGTGCGGCCCCTGCAAGGTCATGGCGCCGATCCTCGACGACTTTGCTCACGCCCATATCGGCGGAGCGCTGGTGGCAAAGCTCGACACAGACCTTAACTCGAAGACCGCGCAGGCCTTTGGTATCCGCAGTATCCCCACGCTCATCATCTTCAAGAACGGCAAGGAGTTAGACCGGCGGACGGGAGCCGTCTCGCGCGAAGAGGTGGAGAGCCTGTTGGCGTCAGCCTGATCACAGACCGCGACGAGAATTGCAGCCGGACGGGTCCTTGGGGGGCCTCGTGCGGTTTTTTGTTAGCCGGGTAACGCTTTCTTGTACTACCGCCTATCTTTAACTAGAATTACTAGTCTTTAACTCGTGTGGTTAGCGGAGGGTCGCTTGGATTCCTGGACACCCCGATATCTTCTGAGCACCGTGCGCCGCGCCCACCTTGTCCGGGTCCTCGCGGTCTATCGCGACGCCTTGGTGGTGGCGTTTGTTCAATGACTCGTGGGCTGTCGGCCGGGCTATGTGCAAATCGACCCGATCTGGGAGGCGCTGCACGATCACCCGCGGTTCTTACGGTTGGTCGGGCTAGAATAACAGGGGAGCGGGTCAACCCTTGATGTCAATGATTGGTGAGGGCGAGAATTCTCAGTATCGTCATCGTCCCTCGTCAGGCCGGGAGGAATGAATGGCTGGGTGGGAGCCGCAGAACTTGTTGACCGCACTCCGTAGCGCTCGTCTGCTGCGAGTGATGGTGTTCTACCTGGGTGCGTCGTTCGCCGTCCTGGAGGCTGTCGACCTCATCTCGGACAAGATCGGGTTGCCGGGTTGGGTCTTTCCCGGTGCTCTCGTGCTCCTTCTCCTCGGCCTTCCCATCATCGTAGCAACGGCTCTGGTCCAGGGCTTTTCTCGATTAGCGAAAGCCAAGACCGGCGCTGGGCCGGCTCGGAACGGCGCGGAAGTCGAGGTCACGATGGAACCGACGACGGCCGCGGATGTGGCGGTCGTGGCTAGGGGCTGGCTGACTTGGAGGAAGGCGATCTTCGGTGGTGCCCTCGCGTTCGCGCTGCTGGGGGTGGCTGTCACCGGTTACATGGCCATGCGCGTTTTGGGAATCGGACCCGTGGGTTCGCTGGTCGCGGCCGGTGTACTAGATGAGCGGGAGCACATCATCCTCGCGGATTTCCAGAACCTCACGGGCGACTCGCTACTGGCCTTTGTCGTCACCGAGGCATTTCGCATCGATTTCTCCCAGTCACCTATGGTGGCGGTTGCAGAACCGGAGTATGTGAGCCAGGTGCTCGCCCGGATGGATAGGGACCCGGGGACTGCGCTCGACCCGGCTCTCGCGCGGGAGGTTGCCATTCGAGACGGGCTCAGGGTGGTCGTTACCGGTGAGGTTGCCGCAGTCGGTGGCAGCTATGTGCTTTCGGCGGAGATCATCTCCGCCGAGACGGGGGAGGTTCTGGCTGGCTTTCGTGAGACGGCGAAAGACTCCGATCATATCCTGGCAGCCATCGATCGACTGTCCAAGAGGTTGCGCGAGCGTATCGGCGAATCTTTCAAGACGATTCGGGCTAACCCTCCGCTGGAAAGCGTAACGACAAGCTCGCTTGCGGCGCTGCAGAAGTACTCACAGGCGCTCCGCGCCGTGTACACACTCGGTGAAGTCGACCGAGGTATCGATCTCCTCGAAGAAGCGATCGTCCTCGACACGACATTCGCGGCGGCCTACTCAGAGTTGGCGACGGCGCTATCGAATCGCCGCGAGCAGCGAGCACGAGCGGTTGGAGCATTCACCAAGGCGTACGAGTACCGCGACCGGCTTACCGACCGGGAGCGCTACATCATGATGGGGAACTACTACCTCGACGTGACGGGGGAGCGTGACAAAGCGATCGCAGCGTATCAAACAGCTTTGGAGACCTATCCTGATGACTCGGAAGCGTTGAACAATTTGGGAGTGCTCTATTTCCAGCTGCGCGACTTCGATCGCTCGGAGGATCTGATGCTCCGGGCTCTGGCGACGGACTCATCTGTCGCGGTGACTTGGGGAAACGTGATTATCAACCAGGTTGCGCTGGGTAAGTACGATGCGGCGGAGGCTACGCAGGCGGCGATGCAGGGCAAGGTACCGGAGCACCCCTCGACCGCCGAGAACGCAAGCACCCTGGCAAGCTCTCGCGGCGACTATGGCAAAGCGGAGACGCACATACGGGGATTACGCGAGTCTCGCTTGGGAAGCCTCAGCACGCGGGCCTACACCAGTGGTGGCCTGGCGGTGCTGGCCAGGGTGCAGGGTCGGCTGGTGGAGGCGGAGCGCCATAAGCGTGATCAATTGGCCGCCAACGAGGAACGGGGTTTGCCTTCAGAGGTCCTGGGAGACTTGGTGGATCTCGCCTTGCTCGATGTGTGGTTCCGAGGCGATCCGGAGCGGGGCCTGCTCGGGATCGATGCGGCGCTCGAGCGCTATCCGCTCGAGTCGTTCGATCCTCTTGACCGTCCGTACCTTCGCCTAGCCCTGCTCTACGCTTGGGCTGGGTCCCCGGTAACTGCGCGCAAGTTGGTGGCGGAACGGGAGGCCTCTCTAGACGAGGACGAGCTGCGTGGCGGCGAGGCATTTTCACACGCCGTAGAAGGCGCCATCGCTTTGGCGGAGAACAAGCCGCAGGAGGCAATCGCAGAGTTCCGAACCTGGGACGAGCAGATTGCTTGTACCGTCTGCGCGCTTCCCTACCTGGCAATGGCCTACGATCTGGCCGGCGAGCCCGACTCGGTCGTCGCGATCTACGAGCGCTATCTGGAGATGCCGTGGCTCAGGCGTGTGGGCACCGACTCCTATTCTCGCGTCCTGGCGTACGAGCGGCTCGGCCAGCTTTACGAGGAACGCGGCGACACGCAGAAGGCGGTC
>JBDHHL010000489.1:0-5281 GCA_039589375.1 Gemmatimonadota bacterium
CATGTACTGGGACGGCAACGAAGCCCCCGCTGTCGAGACGCCCATCGGCCCGTTCTTCGGCCAGGGATGGGACGAAAGCTACAACTTCGCTTCGCTTCCGCTTGCCGCCGGGCCACGCCAGGGACGCGGGCTGGTCAGTTACTTCGTCATGCCGTTCGCCGCTGGCGCCCGCATCGAGATAGAGAACGACACCGGCCGAAACATCGACGCCTTCTACTACTACATAGACTACGTCGAGCTCGCCGCGCTGCCCGAAGACATGGGACGCTTTCACGCCTGGTATAACCACGAGTTGACCGATGCGCTGCCCGAGGGCGAAAACGAGTGGTCGCTGCTGGGACCGCAGGGGAAGAACACCACGGGATCCGACAACTACCTTATCGCCGACATCGAGGGCAAAGGTCACTTCGTCGGCGTCAACTACTACGTCCACTCGCCCAGTCCGATGTGGTACGGCGAGGGTGACGACATGTTCTTCATCGACGGCGAGCCCTGGCCGCCTTCGCTGCACGGCACCGGTACCGAGGATTACTTCAATACTTCTTGGTCGCCCAACACACTCTTCAGCCATCCCTTCTACGGCTACGGACGCGTGAACGAGGACATCGGGTGGCTCGGCCGGACGCATGTCTACCGGTTCCATGTCACCGACCCGATCTATTTCAGAGAATCGCTCAGGTTCACGATCGAGCACGGTCACAACAACAACCTGACGCTCGACATGGCCACGGTGGCGTATTGGTACCAGACGGGATTACACAAGCCGTACCCGCTGTTGCCGGACCGCGAGGCGCGCGCGCCGCTACCGTTCATACGCCACCTCGACATCCACCGCTGGCGGCACGAGTGGCGCAGAAACATGGGCGACGATTCGAAGCTGTGGGGGCGGGAGGTCAGGCCCGATAGTACGCGATAGGGCTGTGTGAAACATAGCCATGGACGTGCGCGTATAAGTAAACCAGCCTCACCGCTCGAGACCCGACCCGAGGATCTTCGAGATGACGACGTGCAATGCATTCATACGTGCCATAGCCCGGACGTGCGTACCCGCCGTCTTCGTGGCCTGCAACTTCGCCTGCGGCTCCAGTCCCACCGAGCCGACTGACATCGATATCGTGCCTGTGCCAGGTCTGCAGGGATTCGAGGCCCAGTTGGACAGCCTACGGGTGGACCTCCAGATCCCGGGCATAGCAGCAGCCATCGTGAAGGATGGTGAAATCGTCTGGTCCATGGGCTTCGGGTATGCCGACGCGCGGGACGAGCGGCCGGCCACGCCCAGTACGCCCTTCCACCTGGCATCGCTGACGAAACCGTTCGCCGCAGTGATTGTCATGCAACTCGTCGAGCAGGGACTGGTGAGCCTGGACGATCCGGTTAGCCAGTACGGGGTGGACTTGGAGGCCGACGGGATTATCCGCGTACGGCACCTGCTCAACCACACGTCCGAAGGTGTCCCCGGATCTTCTTATCGTTATAACGGCAACCGCTTCGGCCAGCTCGACCTGGTGATCCAGGGCGCTGCAAATCACTCGTTCGGGGAGTTGCTGGTGGAGAAGATCCTGCAACCGATCGCATTGCGCGAGACGGCGCCGAATCCGCGCCACGACGACTTCGGCCTGACCGACCTCGACCGCACCGCATTCATGGCCGACATGGCTGCCGGGTACGACTTGCAAGACGGCCGGGTCGTTCCGGTCGCACACCCCACGTATTTCGGAACGGCCGGCGGCTTAGTGGCGTCGGCGGAGGACGTGGCCAGGTTCTCCATCTCCATCGATGAAGGACTATTCCTCGAGCCGGAGACTTGGGACTCGGTGTTCACGCCGGCTTCATCTACGAGCACCAAGGCGCGCTGCTGCAGTGGCACTACGGCTATTGGACGAGCAACTCCTCACTCATCGTGCGGGCGCCTGGGCGAGGTCTGACCTTCGTCGTTGTGGCCAACACGAACATGCTGAGCCGCGCCTACGGCCTGGGTGTCGACGCCAACGTCATGCGGTCCGACGTGGCGCGCCTGTTCGTCGACTCGTATGTGCTCGGTGATGAGCCGCTCCCGGTGGAATGGTAGGTACGGCAGCGCTAGATAGGGTACAGGAGGCAAAGGAGCGATGCGCAGGATAAAGACAGGCGCCTGCATGGCATTGGCCGCCGCGACGCTCAACGGTTGCTCTGACGATCCCGTATCGAACGAGCCCGACCCCAATGCGCTCGAGTTCATCACCCCCGAAGAGGCGGGCTTCTCGTCAACTGCGCTGCAGCAGGTGCTGGTGCAATTCGAACAGATCGGGTCCGCAGCGGTCGTGGCGTTGTATGATGGTAAGGTCTTCCTGTCATGGGGCGAGGTAGACCGGGAGTTCTCGTGTCACTCGATACGCAAACCCTTCCTCAGCTCGCTCTACGGCATCTACGTCGGACGGGGGGTCATCGACACGGCCAAGACGCTTGCGGAGCTGGGGATCGACGACATACCTCCCAGCCTCACGGCCGAGGAGAAGCAGGCGCGAGTCGCCGACCTCTTGAAGTCGCGCTCCGGCGTCTATCACGAGGCGGCGGCCGAAGCCCCCGAGATGGCCGCTGAACGGCCCGAGCGCGGCAGCCACCCGCCAGGCACCTACTTCTACTACAACAACTGGGACTTCAACGTGGCGGGGGTGATCTTCGAGCAGGAGACGGGCGAACGGATCTTCGAGGCGTTCGAGCGTGAGATCGCGGCGCCGATCGGGATGGAGGATTGGGTAGCCGCGGACGGTTCCTACCAGTACGAGCCCGAGAAGTCTATGCACCCGGCGTATCCGTTCCGGATGACAGCGATGGACATGGCGAGATTCGGCCTGCTCTATCTGCGCAACGGCAACTGGAGGGGCCAGCAGATCGTGCCGCGAGATTGGATCGGTGCCAGCACGACGGCACATTCGATAGAAGATCCCGACCTGAACATCGGCTATGGAATGATGTGGTACGTTATCCCCGAGGACTTCCCGGTCTTTGGGCCGGGCTTCGCACACTCCGGGATTGGCGTCCACCTGTTACTCGTCTTGCCCGAGGACGATCTTGTGATCGTTCACCGCGTAAACACCTTCGAGCCGTGGACCATGACGGGCGAGGACTACCTCCCGCTTATCGGGGCGATCGTGGGCGCGCGCATTGATTAGGCACCTCCAGAGATGTACACTGGCGCGCTGTCGGCGGGCTCAAGAACCGGGGCGCAGGGGCGGCCCAGGGCCGTAGATCGAAACGTCGGGTACCAGCCGCGACGATCGTTGCGCCTGGCGTGGACTGACACTCACATTTTCTTGCTCTTCCGAGTGTAGGCCTGCTCGTATCCGGCAACGAAAGCCTCGACACTCTGCGAGGCTATGTGCTCGCCGATCAGCTCCAAGGGAAGATCCTCCAACTTCTTGAATCGAACGCACGACTTGCCGACGTCGAGACGCTTTCCCGTCGCCCTGTAAGCGGCTTCGAACTCGTCTCGTGCCTCGTCGGCCCTGTAGATGCCCGTCAGATAGACCGCCATGTGGTTCTTCTGTGAAGCCAGGGCCGCATACATGAGAGGCTTGCCGTTGTACGTGTCCGGGTAGGTCTCGAGCGGCACTTGGTAGGTTATCATCCCCCAGTTGATGACCTCCTCGTATCCCGGCGGAAGGTTGTCGAGGATGGTCTGGCGGACGGCTTCTATGGCTTTCTTCCGATCGTCGGGCAAATCGGACAGGTAACCCTCTACGGTCTTGGCATCTGATCGCATAAGGAGCCCTCTCTTGTCTTAGTCGCTGATACTGCTGGCCGGAGGATAGGCCAGACGAAAGGGAAACAGTTCGGCCTTCATTATGCCGCTTCGCACAGCTGGGTCGGCAGCCATGACTTCCTCGGCGGCCTGAGGAGTCGCTGCCCTGAAAACGACTATTCCAAAAGTCCGTTCGTCTTTGTTGGCCGTACGCCCGAACATTAGCGCCTGACCTTGCTCCGCGAGGGCGCTCAAGTACTGGGAGTGCTCGGCCAGAACTTGTTGTTCCGCCGGCGATGGGCCGTCGGTCAACATCGACAGGCGCGTCGTTCTCAGCGTGTAAAGGAAGATCTCGTCGTTCGGCATGTTCACATGTTAGCAGCTCGCGCCGATCTGCGACATTCCTCTACTACATCCGAAGGCACAAACCTCAAGCCAAGCCAGACCAGTAGTGGGACGATCAGTATGTCATCGAGATGGCCGACCACGGGAAGCCAGTCGGGTATCAAGTCGATCGGGCTGAGCGCGTAGGCAATAGCGGCTCCAAGCACGAGACGAGTTGTCCGCGGCGTGCGCTTATGTTTCAGTATTAGATGGTACACGCGGAATTCCGTCGCGATGCCGTCTCTGATCTCTCTCCATCGGCTCATCACTTTAACCTCAGGCGGGGGCGGCGGGCCCTGTGATCCGGACAAAAAGACTGGCATGGCCAGTTCGTACCCAGCACGATCGCTGCAAGCGCTTGGCCGATCTGGCGAGCCCTGCCCGGTTGTATGTTGCTAAAGACTACGACACAAAGACCCTCATCCGGGATCCGCAGAATGTAGGCGTTGAATCCCGAGACATTGCCGCCGTGCTGGACGGCGAAATGTCCGTCCAACTCCCCAACTCTCCAACCGTAGCCATAGCTGTTCAGTTCCGGCCGATACAATGATTCGTAGGCATCGCCAGAAACAAGCTCGCGAGCTGAAAGCGCGCGGTCCCAGCGTGAAAGATCCTCCACAGTAGAGTAGAGATTCCCGCCTCCGGTGAGGATCGGCACGTAGATGTAGGGCGCGTTACGAATCTGTCCGTCTTCGTCTCGCAGGTACCCGGCGGCTCGTTGGTCGAGCAGTTCTTCAGGGCGGTCGACCCCTGTGTCGTGCATGCCAAGCGGAAAGAAGATCTCCTCTCTCAAGAACTCGGCGTACGCCCGGCCGGATACGACTTCGATGATCTTCGCGAGCAAGAAATAGCCGACGCCACTGTACTGAAAGCGAGTCCCGGGCTCGAACAGCAGCGCGCGATCATGAAACCGCGCGAGCGTGCCATCCAGACTCGCCGGGATCATCATGGTCTCAGCGAACCCAGGCAGATCCCAAGAGTGCATGATGCCCGAGGTGTGGGTCAGGAGTTGATGAATTGTGAGGTCCCGCCAGGACTCCGGGACATCGGGGACGTGGTCGCCGAACCGGTCTTCCACTCGCAGCCGACCCCGGTCTTGGAGGATGAGGATACCCATCGCCGTGAACTGCTTGGTGATCGAACCGATCCGGAACTTGGTGCTCGGGGAATTCGGTA
>JBDHHL010000490.1:0-3597 GCA_039589375.1 Gemmatimonadota bacterium
TGTACTCCCACGCTGCCACGTGCGAGAAGTTCTCGTCGTCGCGCAACGCTTCGCCTTCATCGGTCTGGTACTCCTCGCGCAGGTGAGCGCCGCACGACTCCTCGCGCTCGAGGGCGTCGAGGCACATGAGTTCACCGATCTCGAGGAAGTCTGCCACGCGGCCGGCGTATTCCAGAGACTGATTGAGCTCGTTCGCAGCGCCGGGCACGAAGGCGTTCTCCCAGAACTCCGCCCGCAGGGCCGGTATCTTCTGTAGCGCCGTCTCGAGCCCCTTACGGTTGCGAGCCATGCCGCAGTACTCCCACATGATGTTGCCGAGCTCGCGGTGGAAGTCCATTGCCGTGCGCCTGCCGCCCAGCGACAGTAGGCGCCTGATCCGCTCCTCCACAGCGGCCACTGCCCCGATCGCCTCGGGGTGATCTTCTCTCACCGGGTCGAACTTCGTGCTACCGAGGTAGTTGCCGATGGTGTACGGGATCACGAAGTAGCCATCGGCGAGGCCCTGCATCAGCGCGCTGGCTCCGAGCCGGTTGGCTCCGTGATCCGAGAAGTTGGCTTCGCCGGCCACGAAGAGGCCGGGGATCGTGCTCTCGAGATTGTAGTCGACCCACAGTCCTCCCATCGTGTAGTGGGTGGCGGGGTAGATGCGCATCGGCACCTTGTAGGGATCGTCATCGGTGATCCGCTCGTACATCTCGAACAAGTTGCCGTAGCGCTCCCGGATCTTGTCCTCGCCCAGGCGGTCGATCGCGTCGGCGAAATCGAGGTAGACGCCGACTTCCGTAGGACCGACTCCGCGCCCCTCATCGACAACGCGCTTGGCGGCCCGCGAAGAAACGTCGCGCGGAGCCAGGTTGCCGAAGCTGGGGTATATCCGTTCCAGGTAGTAGTCGCGCTCGTCCTCCGGTATCTGACCCGGCGGCCGCTTGTCGCCCACTGCCTTCGGCACCCAGATGCGGCCGTCGTTGCGCAACGACTCGCTCATTAGGGTCAGCTTCGACTGGTACTCTCCGGACACCGGGATGCAGGTCGGGTGGATCTGCGTGAAGCACGGATTGGAGAACGCGGCGCCTTTCTTGTAAGCTCGCCAGATCGCCGTGCCGTTGGCGCCCTTGGCATAGGTGGCCAGGAAGAAGACGTTCCCGTAGCCGCCGGTGGAAAGAATGACAGCATTGGCCATGTGGACCTGGATTTCGCCGCTCACCATGTCGCGGACGACGATGCCTCGCGCCCGGCCGTCGATCAGGATGACGTCGAGCATCTCGTGGCGCGAAAACATCTGAACCTGGCCCGCCCCGATCTGGCGCTCGAGGGCCTGGTAGGCGCCGAGCAGAAGCTGCTGCCCGGTCTGGCCACGGGCATAGAAGGTGCGTGATACCTGCGCGCCGCCAAAGGAGCGATTGTCCAATAAACCGCCATACTCACGGGCGAACGGCACACCCTGAGCGACGCACTGATCGATGATGTTCCCGCTCACCTCGGCGAGTCGATGGACGTTCGCCTCGCGCGAACGGTAGTCGCCCCCTTTGACCGTATCGTAGAAGAGGCGAAAGACGCTGTCGCCGTCGTTCTGGTAGTTCTTGGCGGCGTTGATTCCGCCTTGCGCGGCGATGGAGTGGGCCCGTCTGGGGCTGTCCTGATAACAGAAGCACTTGACGTTGTATCCCAACTCGGCCAGCGATGCGGCACCGGAAGCGCCGGCGAGGCCAGAGCCCACCATGATGACGTCGTATTTCCGCTTGTTGGCGGGGTTCACCAGCTTCATTTCGAAGCGGTGCTTCTCCCACTTACTTTCGATCGGCCCGGAGGGAATCTTGGCGTTCAGTTCCATGGTTGCCTCCGTCAGCTCACGAATCCGGTGAGGATCGCCACCGGAATCGAGATGTTGCCTGCGACCACCAGCAGCGTTACGAGCCACGCGATAGCCGAGCGTAGACCGTTGTAGCTCGGATGGCTCAGGCCCAGGGTCTGAAGCATGCTCCAGATGCCGTGCCAGAGATGGAAGCCCAGCGCGAGCATCGCGACGATGTAGAAAGCCGAAACATACCAGACGCTGAATCCGGCGATGACGTTGTGGTAGACATCGCCGTGCACGAATTCGCCGTGCGCCTGTCCGGTGGTCAGGTGCAGCAGGTGGTAGATGATGAAGATCAGCAGGATCGGCCCGCCCCAACGCATAGTGCGTGACGCGTACGTCGATTCGACGTACTTCTGGCGCCTCTTGTAGTTGATCGGCCGAGCGCTCCAACTCCCAAGAGTCGTTGCCGTGGCGGCCCAAACGTGCAGCACCACCGCGGCGAGCAGCGTCGCGCGGAAGATCCAGATGAAGCTGCCGTGCACGAGCTCTCGCAGTAGCTCGGCGTAGTGGTTGAGTGATTCGGGTCCGAGATAGACCTGCAGATTTCCGACCATGTGGCCGATGACGAACACGACCAGGACGACCCCGGTCACCGCCATCACCACCTTCTTTCCAACGGTACTGCCGAAGAACATCCGAGTGCGCGCCGCCCACACTCCCGCAGGGGCGCCGACGCCAACTTTGACTGCGGAGCTCTCCATTAGCCGAACCTCTCCTAGCGGTTTAAGAAGGGCTGAGATTTTGTGATGGTGCCACCTTCTTATAGCCCGCCGCATTGGCTTTGGCAATGGCCTTAACAGCGTTAACAAGTGGGTTTCGCGATGTGGCAACTAGCCAAAAGTGAGAGCGGCCGCATCTCGAGCTTGAAAGGACATCTTGGCAAGCCAAAACGACCAACTCTTGTGAAGTCGGGCGGCCGTCCCGATCTTAATGCGCCCCTCAGCAAGAAGGACGACACCATGCAGATTGCTCTCGGTCTATTCTGCCTGGTCGCAGCCCTCGCTTCGGCGTTCTGTGCTGGCCGCGCGAGCGGCCTGGGCCGGCAGATGGAGGAGGAAGGTTCCAAGGTCGTCCGAAAGTCAGAAGGCAAGGCGGAAGACCCGGAGGAATTGAGGCGCGTGGCCTCCCAGATGGGAAAGATCGGGGAAGGGGCTCTGGCTAGGGAATACACGCGCTGGGTTCAGTACGCGTATGTCTGGGGGATCGCGGCGGTCGTTGCCTTTTTTATTCTGCTGACACTGCCATCGAGTTGACGCAAGAAGAAGGGAAAGCCTGATGCATCGAACGCTGCTGTCGATTCTTCTTGGCGCGACGGGCCTGTTCGGTCCGGGGCTCGAGGCGGCTGTCGCCCAGGGTCAAGCGGTCGCCCGGCTGCCTGATCTGCTGGAGGAGGCAGAGAGCGTGTACAGTATCGATGGCGGTGTGAGCTTCGTCGCGGAGCCGCCATCCATCCCGCCGGGCCAGGTGGCGACGGTGGAGATCAGGCTGACGTTCGAGGTTTCGCAGGCCGTCCACTCTCTTGCAGGCTCTGGCTACTACACGTCGCTCGTCTTGAGTCATGATGTCGCCGCTGTGCGAGGACTGCGATTCAGTATAAACGATCGGGAAGTGACGCTGCCGCTAGAGGGCATGATCTACCGGACAGTCCCCGGCATCGATCCAGGGTTGCTCAACGCGGGCGCGAACACGTTGCTGGTAGAAATGACGGTGCGGAACGGGTCACGCGAGAACGAGATGGT
>JBDHHL010000491.1:0-3587 GCA_039589375.1 Gemmatimonadota bacterium
GTCGCTTGGACGTTCGGGGCCGAGACGACATTGCCCGGCTCGAGCCTACTTGCATGCAATGGTTTCTCTGTAGAGCTCCGGGTTGCCGTTCTTATCAACCTTTGTGTTGCCCCACCAGCGTACCTGGCGTTTCCCAAGTTCCGGATTCGTATACCACTCGTGAATGTGGAAGTGAAGAACGTAGAAGCCATTCTCCTTGTAAACCTCACCGTAGGGATTAAGTGAGTGGGATAGCGTCCAAACCTCACCCGACTCTAGCCCTTCCAGCCAGACGTCGTCGCCATAGTCGACCCGTCCGCTCACAATCAGGTTTCCCGAAGGCGCAGCCATCGCTCGAATGTTGATAAGGAGCGTGCCGTGAGGCTGCATCAGCTCGCCATTACATTCGATGATCGGGTCTTCATCATCTAGGTCGTAAGGAAAGCTGTATTCTTGACGATCCACTTTGTATATGGGCGTGAGTGCGTCGTCGGGCACTGGCTCGAACGGCTCTCCATCGCATCCTGCCAAGAGCGCCGCGGCCAGCAGTCAGAGAGTAATTCCCAGTGCGCGCATCGTGGTCCTCCTATCGGCTGCCCTCATCTCGTGTACAGCTATCTGAAGGGCAGTGTCACTTAGTTACACGAATAGTCAAACAGGTCTCGCACCATCTTCACGTTGCCGTCGGCGCCAATCATGACGCGCCCCTTCCAGTAGACACGTATCCTGTCACCATCTTGATTGGAGTAGTGCTCGTTCCCTTGGTAATGGTAGATGAACGCCGTGCCTTTGGGCTTGGTGACCGCGCCGCCATAGCTCTCGCCGCTGACGAGCGTCCAAACCGCCGTCCCTTCGAACCAGAGAGGCGTGGGCGTGTTGTAACCGGTCTGGAAGTGAAATATCTCGTTGCCCGAGGGAGTAGTAGTGGTCCAGGAGATGAAATACCAGCTGCCGTGAAAATCGACCACTTCGCCGAGACACTCGACGTACTCCGAAAGACCTTCAATCGAGATTTCCTCGATGTCCTCCTGGCGGTCCACCTTGAGCACTGGCGTGAGCGCCTCGTCTGGCATCGGCTCCAGCGGCGCTCCGTCGCAGCTCACTAACAGCCCCGCCATAACCAGAGTGGGAAATACTTGTAACGCTCGCATTGTGTGCCTCCTCTCGCTTCGGCGTGACGCCCTGAGAACACGGCAAATCTCCCTGACGAGGCCAGCATCCGTCGCTGATACCGCGGGACTCTGGCCTGTTTAGCTAACATGGGACTATTTTGACTAACCAGGATCTGATGAGGATCTGAAGATCCTCTGATATCCGTCTGATGCCTGTTCTCGTGCGCCTCTAGGGCGGACATGATGTACTATTTGCGAGTTCTTGGCGGCGTTTCTCTCGAAGACTCGTCGGAAGTAGTCTCGAGTAGCGCTGCGCAACAACGCCCGCTGGCGGTTCTCGCTATCCTCGCCGTAGCCCGCGAGCAGGGTTGCAGCCGCGACAAACTCGTCGGCTACCTCTGGCCGGAGAGCGATCAGGAGCGGGCCCGCCACCGTCTTGCCGACATCGTTCACCTCGTCCGCAAATCACTCGGCGATGCCACGATCCTCAGCTCAGGTGCAACGCTCCGACTCAACCGACAACTTGTTGAGAGTGATGTCGCGGCCTTCTTGGATGCTCTCGACGCCGGCAACCTCGAGTCAGCCGTAGAGCATTACGGAGGTCCGCTTCTCGACGGCTTCTATCTGAGCGGCTTGCCGGAGTTCGAACGCTGGATGGAGAGCGAACGCCAGCGCTTGGGCGACGAGTTTTCCGACGCGCTACAGGCTCTGGCTGCCGCCTCCGGTACGAGTGGCGACCACATCGCGGCAGCGAAATGGTGGAAGCGACTGCTCGCCCACGATCCTTACAACTCCCGGTTCGCGACAGGCCTGATGGAAGCGTTAGCCAGGTCCGGCGATCCAGCCAACGCGCTCCAATACGCCCAGGAGCATGAGCGCCTTCTGCGCGATGAGCTCGGCATGGAGCCTGATCCACGTCTAGCGGCTCTGGCCGAACGACTGAAGCGTGAGCCTGTCACTGTAACCGAAGGTGACAGAGCAATCACTGCCGATTCGATGCCGGTGCCACTTGAGGGAGCCCGCACGGAACCAGTACGCGGGCGGCGATTCCTCACGTTTCGAAATGCGGGGCTGCGCCTTTTGGCCGTCCTAGCCGTGTTCGGTATCGTCGCGGTCGGGTGGATGATGTTGGGAGACGGCGCCCCACTAGATGCGCCGAAGTCTGCCGCGGTCCTGCCACTGGACAACGATACCGAGGCCCTCGCCGAGGCCGGACCCGGGATCGCCGTGCTGCCTTTCCGCGTCCACGGTGATGGCCTGGAGCTGTGGCGCGAGGGGATGGTGGATCTCCTCTCCACCGATATGAATGGCGTAGGAGGGCTGCGGGCCATCGACAGCCGCACGCTACTGGCCCGCTGGCGCGAAAAGTTGCCAGAGACGGGTGACCCGGACCGCGAGACGGCCTTGCAGGTCGCGCAGGCCAGTGGGGCCCGATACGCTCTCCTGGGCTCGGCGATAGGTATCGGTCCGGCGGTGCGGCTATCGGCGGATATCTACGACACCGAAGGCGGAGCCCAGCTGGGTAGTGTCCAGGTCGAGGGGGCGCCCGACAGCGTCCTGGCATTAGTGGATCGTCTAGCCGTCCAGGCACTCCTCGTGGCGCTGGAGCGGGAGGCGAGCGAGCTACCGCCCGTCGATCTAGCGAGTGTGACGACGGCCTCGATCCCGGCGCTCACAGCATGGCTGGAAGCCGAGGCGCTGCACCGTCACGGCGATATCCCCGCGGCCATGGCGGCCTACGAGCGGGCCGTGGCCGCCGACTCGACCTTCGCCCTCGCCTTCCACGGGCTGTCCCTCGCCTACGGCTGGTTCGAGGGTGGCGACCGGATCGCTTCGGCCTCGGAACTCGCCTTGCGCTGGGTCGACAGATTGCCGGCCCGCGAGGCGGCACTCGTGCGGGGGACAAACGCGTGGTTGCAGGGAGAGCTCAGCGAGGCGGACGAGATCCTACAACGACTCGTGCGGACCCACCCCGACTATGCCATGGCCTGGTACGCTTTGGGCGAGCTGTACTACCACACAGGCACGGTGATCCCCGTGAGTGTGGATGACGCCGGTCGATGCTTCACGCGGGCGGTAGAGCTCGATCCCCAATTCGCCCCGTTTCGCCTGCACATTATCGACATGGCGTTCGAGTTGGAACCGGACAGCGCGATAGCGGCTCGTCTGATCACGGACTACAAGCGGCTTGCCAGCGCCAATGCAGTCCACACTCGTCTCGTGGAGGTCGCGTTCGATCTCGTCTTCGCCGACCAAGCGCACCGCCAGCGGGCGCTCGCCAGCCTGGACACACTGGATCCGATAATACTCCAAGGCCTGCCGGGGAATCCCCCCCTCACTCATCCTCGCTTCTGGCCCTATTTCGAAGCGGTGTTGCTGGCAAGGCAAGAGCGTGGGATCCGGCCGGGCAACACCACAACCTTTCTATTCAGGGGCGGTGGGCCGACCATGCCAGAGCGGTAGAGTTGGCTTGGGATCACTGGCGCCGGGAAGTCG
>JBDHHL010000492.1:0-5308 GCA_039589375.1 Gemmatimonadota bacterium
CCTGCTCCAGCGGCCACGATCGGCCCGCCACCCAACACGACGAAACACTGCGTAGCGCTTCTCCTCCTGGGAGGCTGCGCATCGCCCTATATCGGGCCAATCTGCTCTCGATTTTTGACGGCTCTGGCGGGATTTACAACTGGCAGGATCTTCCGTGCGGGGGCCTGGTCGTCACGCCGTCTTCTCACCTTGACCAAGCAGAGGTCACGCCGGCAAGACAGGCAACAGTGCAAGTCGCGTGCCGCCCTTCTCTTCCAGGATCGCCGCCGCGCGCGAGAATACGCTACCGTAGCGATGGCCTCCAGGATGCGCTGACCACACACGGTATCAACAAGGGACCTAGCTGCATTTCGACGCACGGTGGAGAGATCGAGCGTGCCGACGGTGCGACTCTGTTTGTCGGACAGGGCGAAATTTGCGCCGCCCGAGCCACGGCTTCACCCAGCGGCTCGGCGAAGCATGCGGTCAAGGTGACCTTGCTGTCCCGGGATTCGTCGGCGAGTGCCGGGCCCCGGAGATGCCTCTGACGCCCCTTGAGAATCTCGTCGTCGCATGGTACCCTCCCTCCGGCAAATTCACACGAGAAACCCAGGATCGGAGAGGCACCGAGACTATGCGAAAGCGATTCGAGCATTGGAAGACGATGACGATCCTCGCTGCCGTGCTGTCCCTCAGCGCCGGCACGGCACGGGCTCAGGAAGAGGACGCACAGCGGTGGGCCTTCACCGCTGAGGTAAGTGGTGTATGGGTTGCCGGTAACTCCGAGTCGAACACGCTCGGCCTTGCCAGCACGCTCAAGCGGATGTGGGAAAGGTCGGAGCTGAAGTTCGAGGGCGGCGCTATCCGCACGGAGTCGGGCACCACCACACGCACCGCCGTGGGCACCGCGATCGACGACTTCGAGGTGCTAGAGGAGACGGTAAGGAAGAAGACGGCGGAAAACTACTACCTGCGCGGTCGATACGACTACAAGATAAGCGAGCGCTTCTACACCTTGGTCGGCGCCGACTGGCTACGCAATACATTCGCGGGGATTGACAGCCGGCTCCTGTTGGCGGCGGGCGCCGGCAACATCTGGCTCGCTGGTGAGCGGATGCGTCTGTCCACGGATTACGCTGCCACGTATTCGTTCCAGGAAGACGTCATCGAGAACCCGTTCATCAAGGCGAGATTCCCGGGCCTGCGTCTGGCTTACGACTTCTGGTGGCAGCTGACGGGCTCGACCGAGTTCGAGAGCAAACTGACCACCGATTTCAATCTCGACACAACGGAAGACGTCCGCGCCGATTTCACCAACGCGTTACCCATATCGATCAGCTCGAAGCTGGCCTTCAAGCCGAGCCTGCAGTTGCTCTGGCGAAATGACCCCGCGCTGACCCAGCTCGATCTCATGGCGCCCGATGGCACGCCGACGGGCGAGACCGTTCTGGTGCCGCTCGACAAGCTGGACAGCTTCTTCACCGTGGCGCTAGTGGTGAAGCTGTAGCTGAGCCGCGGGCGAGCCTCGAGCCAGCAGCATTGCGCCAGGCACATCGATCTTGTAGTGCTGCTCGAGGTACAGCTCCAGACTTTCGGCCAGGGCAACGGCGAACGCCTCTCGATTGACGGCGTCGTCCCGCAGGCCGGTCCAGTGGGCCTCGATCTGCACGCCACTGATCGGTCCGCCGTCGCGCGAGCCGTGCCTGCGCGTGTTGTAGCCGCCGTTGTAGTACGGGAGGCCGCCGGGGTCCGGGTACGTGGGACTCGGTACTCCGGGGATGCCACGGAACCGCGTAGCAGAGCGGCAAACCCGACGTCGGCTTCCAGAGCGAGAGTCCTGATACTGCTCTTGTCGATGTAGACCGCCTGCTCGAGCTGACCGTCCGACAGCGAGAGATCGCTGGACGACAGCAGGTAACCGAGCTCGAGCCGCTGGAATTCGTGCCCGTGGCCGTGGAGATCCATATAGAAGCCGCGACCGTACGACATGGCCACGGTTTGCTTGGCCGAATCGATGAAGTCGTGATACTCGTACCAGGCCTGCCTGGCGTACGAGTTACCTTGCGCCGCCTCCACGATCTCGCGATTCGCATCCAGCTTGGATCTGTGCAGGTGACATATGATGATGTGCGCGTACTGGCCCGTCCGCTCGTGGATCGCATCGCTGATGGCCCGAGCCAGCTCCTGAGTCCGCCTGTCCTGGCCGGTCGTGCCCCAGGTCCGATCCGGGATCTCCGCCGGCTTCAGATACCCTCCGTGGGGAGCGGAGAGAACGATCGGCAAGTCGCCGGCGATATACTCAACATATTCGTTGCGACCGAAGTACGTCTGCCCCGGATAGTATTGTGGGATCGGAGCGACCTGGACCTCCAACCTCGCGTCTCCCCACACCGCCCCAACCGTGGCGGTGATCGTCGCGATGCCCGCTCCCTCGGCGGTGGCGAGGCCGGTGGCGGAATTGACCCTGGCGACGGCCGGGTCGCTGCTGCTCCACGTGACCTCCGCGCCCGGGATCGGCTCCCCGCCCTCGTCCTCGACCCAGGCCTCGAACCGTTGCGTCGCCCCAATGTGATCGACGACAACCGCCTCAGGCGAGACAACGACACGCGCCGGGACCCGTGGCGCTAGGACGCCGTCGCTACCGCAGCCCAGCCAGGCCAACGACGCGACCACGGCGAGCCCGATCGCGAGCCGTCTGGCAGGCGAAGAAGATCCCCAGCGGTCAGGTACACCCATTTTGCCACCGCGTTAGTCGTTGCGGCTATCTCGCACGCCCACTTATGTAGCACCCTGGAACCGAGCACGCGAGACGCATGCCGCGACTTCCCAACCCGGACCCCAAATCCCAAGTTGTAGCGACCCGCGTGCGGGCCCTCCCACTGAAAGGCTGAACCATGCGCTTGCGAACAGCGTTGATAGCACTTGCGGTCGCCCTAGCAGCTGCCGCCTGCCGGCGCGATCAGGTAAGCTTTATTCGCGTCAACCAACTGGGCTACCTACCCGAAGGGCCGAAAATCGCCGTCGTCTGCTCGCTGGATGAAGTGGGCGTCGAGGAGTTCGAGCTGCAAGATGATCGGGGCCGAACAGTCTTTGGCCCGGCGATCGCGGAGAGCGCCAACCCGTTCGGGCCCTGCTCGGCGGCGCACCGCCTCGATTTCAGCGAGTTCAAACAGCCGGGCGTCTACCGGGTCGTCGCGGCCGGCACGCAGTCGCGGCCGTTCGCCATCAGCCCGCATGCATACGCCGGCACTGCGGACACCCTGCTGGTCTACATGCGTCAACAGCGGTCCGGCTTCAACCCGGTCTTCAACGACTCGGTGCACCACACGACCGATGCGATCGTTGTGGACCACCCCACCCGCGAAGGCGAGTTCGTGCCGGTGGCCGGCGGCTGGGCCGACGCCGCCGATTACCTCCAGTACGTGACCACTTCGGCTCACGCCACGTTCTCGATGCTGATCGCCTACAGGGACCATCCGGACGCCTTCGGCGACGAATACCAGGCGAACGGATTGCCCGGACCCAACGGTATCGCCGATGTCCTCGACGAGGCACGGCACGGGCTCGAATGGCTGTCCCGCATGTTCCCAGGGGATGGCACCGTGTTCAACCAGCTGGGCGACGACCGCGACCATGTTTACGCCGACCTGCCGGTCAACGACTCGTCGGACTATGGCTGGGGCCGCGGTGGCCCGCGGCCGGTCTATCCCTGCACGGGCGAACCACAGGGCTTGCTCGAACACAAAAACCGCGCGACCGGTATCGCGTCTACGGCCGGCAAGTTCGCCTCTTCCTTCGCACTCGGGGCGATGATCCTCGACGAGGTCGACCCTGCCTTTGCCGAGGTGCTGGCGCCCAAGGCCATCGCCGCGTACGAGATCGGCGTTGCGAACCCGGGCGTATGCCAGACGGCTCCGGCCGGGGCGCCCTACTTCTACGAGGAGGACAGCTGGGCCGATGACATGGAGCTGGCGGCGATCGAATTGTACGCGCTGACCGGCGAGGGCCGCTACCTGGACGACGCCGTCGCTTACGCCGGCGCGGAGCCGGTCACGCCCTGGATGGGTGCGGACACGGCGCGGCATTACCAGTGGTTCCCGTGGCATAACTACGGCCACTACGAGATCTGGAGGCTGGGACCGCCGGAGGTCCAGGACGTGATGGTGGACCACTATCGAGCGGGCCTCGAAGCGGTCTCTCGCCGGGCGGACAACGGGTTCCGTATCGGTACTCCGTTCATCTGGTGCTCGAACAACCTCATGGCATCGCTGGCCACGCAGGCGCTGCTGTACCGGCGGATGTCGGGGGACACGACCTATCGAATACTGGAAAGCTCCGCCGTCGACTGGCTCTTTGGCGTGAACCCTTGGGGCGTTTCCATGGTGATCGGCATGCCCGCCGATGGCGTATTCCCGCTCGACCCGCACTCCGTGGTCACTAGAAAACTCGGCCTGCAGCTCACAGGCGGCCTGGTGGACGGGCCGGTGTACCGATCAATCTACGAGAACCTGCGCGGCATCACTCTCTACAGCGAGGACGAGTACGCGCCCTTCAATACGGGTCGCATGGTCTATCACGACGACTACGGCGACTACTCGACGAACGAGCCGATCATGGACGGGACCGCGAACCTCGCATACATCCTGGCCGGCACGGCGTCTGGCACTGCACGGTAATCGGGTTTGCCAGGTATGAGTTCACTTCAGTGAAGGGAGTTCAGGGCGGGCTTTGAAGATCGAATATCCAACAGCGAACAGGGAATGATGAAATGGTCCCGACGACGACTGCCCTCACTTCTACGCTGGGTGTTGGATATTCGGTATTCGATATTCAAAGCGCCCCCTCAACAAGTCCTTGACGCCCTCGATGGCGTAGGTAGCTTGGATATAGCCTCAACCACTGTTTGTGCTTCTCTCCGCCTGAGGGTCTCAGAAGGATGTACCCTACCGGGTGGAAGTCCCAGGCCAGAGGGCCTCCGTCTCGTCCACCACGCCTGCCGAGCCAGTCTCCGCATAAGAGTCAGCGTGTGCCCAATTGTTGGGTCCGTTCATCACTCATAATCGCTCTGATCGTCTCCTTCACCGCTGGTCTCACGGGTGAATGTCTGGCACAGACGACCGGTGTCGACCTCGGGCTCGCCAGCGACTACGTGTGGCGAGGGATCACACGTGCGACCAATCCGGTCGTTCAACCCGGCGTTTACGTTGCCGCAGAAGGTACCGAGGCCCATCTGGCCGCCGGGGGTTGGGCGAGCATCGAGCCGTTCAGCGCGGGCACCGGCGACCTCACCGACACCGGCGTGGATAGAAAGGGCGTCGGCGAAATCGAT
>JBDHHL010000493.1:0-3527 GCA_039589375.1 Gemmatimonadota bacterium
TGGGCGCCTTCGGTGCCGAGATCCGCACGCCTCATCTCGATGATCTCGCGCGGTCGGGTGTCCGATTTACCGATTTCTACGTCGGCCAGAGCTGCTCACCGACACGGTCAATGCTGATGTCGGGCAACGACCATCATGTCGCGGGGCTCGGTAACATGGCCGAGGCAATGCTGCCCAACCAGGTAGGGCAACCAGGGTACGAGGGGTATCTCAACGATCGCGTGGTCTCGCTCGCCTCGCTGCTGAGCGATGCGGGCTACCACACGTACATGGCGGGCAAATGGCACCTCGGCGATGAGCCGGAACACGATCCGTTCATGCGGGGCTTCGAGAAGTCGTACACGATGTTGCAGGGTGGAGCGAGCCACTTCGATGACGAATGGATGATGTACGCGAATTACACGCCGACCTATCGGGAGAACGGTGTTCGCGTTCACGTGCCGCGCGGCTTCTACTCGACGGAGTTCTACACCGACAAGATCATCGAGTACCTCGGTGAGCAGCAAGACGACCGCCCGTTCTTCGCCTACCTGTCATATACGGCGGTACACGATCCTCTGCACGTGCCGGACGATTGGCTGGATAAGTACGCCGGTACGTACGATATGGGCTACGACGCCCTCCGCGAACGCCGCCTCGAGCGAATGAAGGAACTGGATCTCGTTCCCGAGGGAACCAGGTTGACACCGCGGCTCGCCATGGTACCCGCATGGGACGATCTGACCCCGGAGCAGCAGCGGCGCGAGGCTCGGCGCATGGAGATCTACGCCGCGATGGTCGAGAACGTCGATTTCCACATCGGTCGAGTCCTCGAGCATCTCGAGGATGCCGGTCTCTACGAGAACACGTTGGTCGTCTTCTTCTCGGACAATGGGGCCAACGGTGCAGAGATGCACATGTACCCGGAGACCGACGAAGCGTGGATCGAGCGAAACTCTGACAATCGGTTCGAGAACTGGGGCCGACCGTTCTCGCGGATCGCGCAAGGCTCAGGCTGGGCTCAGGCGAGTTCGACGCCATTCCGACTCTTCAAGGCGTTCATCGCGGAGGGCGGAATCCGTTCGCCGCTCATTGTCGCAGGGCCCGGCGTCGAAGGAAGCGATGAGATCATTACGGCGTTTACTCACGTTATGGATGTTGCTCCAACGTTCCTGGCCATCGCCGCCGCTGAGTATCCCAGCCGCTACGAGGGGAGGGATGTCGTCCCCATGCGAGGTAAATCGATGGTCCCGCTGCTCGCGGGCCAGCGTGACGCCATTCGCGGCGAGGACGAACCCGTCGGTTGGGAATTCCTCGGCTGGAGGGCGCTCAGAGTGGGGAGGTGGAAGGCGACCTGGATCAGTGCCCCGTTCGGCGTGAGCGACTGGGAGCTGTTCGATCTGGCGACCGATCCCGGAGAGGCCCGCGATCTTGCCGATCAGCACCCAGAAGTGATGCAACGGCTCGTCGCATTGTGGGAAGCGTACGCCGACGATGTCGGCGTCGTGTTGCCTGAGACCACCGGCTGGCCTACGCAATAGAGGCCGCAGTCATTGGATACTCGAACCGGAAGATGATCGGAGCCGAGCCTGGCTGGCTCATGCTGGGCTTCGGGGCCCGGCCCTTCATACGTATCCGTATCAACGCGAGAAGGAGGAACTAATGAAGACCTTGCCACGCGGAATCGGCACCGGCAGACTGAGCGCCGTTCTGGTCCTGGCCTTCGTCGGGGCGGCGGCCGCCCAGGAGCAGCAGCAACCGCAGACACTGCCGCCCAGCACGAATCCGACGAACCGCGTGATTTACCCCAGCGAGGGCCAAGACGAACAACAACAGATGACGGACCAGCTGGATTGTTACAGATGGGCCGGTAGCCAGACGAACTGGGACCCCTACAAAGCCTACGATGAGCTGGTGGCGAAGGGATATGCGGCCCAGCAGACCGCCGAGCAGGCTCAGGGCGGCCTGATCCGCGGGGCGGCCGGAGGTGCGGTCGCGGGGGCAGCCATCGGAGCCATCGCCGGTGACGCCGGCAAGGGAGCCGCGATCGGCGCGACCGCCGGCGGTCTCGTGGGCGGTTCGAGATCGCGGCGAGCGCAGCAACAGGCCCAGGCCGAGCAGGAGGCGGCGATCGACGCGTTCAACAAGCAGATGGAGAGGTGGGATCGGAACTACGTCGCCTGTATGCAGGGGCGTGACTACGTGGTGAACTAGCTTCGTCGTGAAGACTTGAGCCCAATTGTCCGGAGGCATCGATGTTTGGAGAAAACGCTCTCGTGAAAGCCGCGCTGCTGCTGACGCCTCTCCTGGTCGCGCCTAGCGTGCCCGCAGAAGCGGATGAGTATGTGTGCACGCCGGCGAAGGTGGTCGAATGCGACTCTGATCTGAACTGCGGGCTTCCCGCACCGCAGTTGCTTCCCCCGACGTTCTTCCACGTGGACTTGGACGATCGCGTGATAACGTTACTCGGGCCGGCGGATCGAAGGGGAGAAACGACCCAGATCAGACATATGGAGCGTGACGGCGATCGGGTGATCATGGGAGGTGTCCAAGCAGGGCGAGCGTGGTCGATGATCTTGGCGGAGAGTGAGGGCCGTATGACCCTTACGGTGAACCTCGGCGACGCCGGCTGGGTCATCTTTGGGCAGTGCATCCCGGCGGACCAGTTGTCGCCGTAGCTGCTGTCCTCTGACCAACTCGGAAGGCAGCACGCAGACGCGCTGGCTGCGCATTGACCGCCATCTGGAGTGTCGCCATGCGGAGATCACTGTTTACACTCGCTCTTCTGGCCCTGTCCGCCGGGTACCTGCCCGCCCAGGAGTCCAGCCGGGTCCTGAACGGATTCGAGTTCATCCCGTCCCGGGTGGTGGCCGACCCGTTTGCCATTACCTACTTCGGCACCACGACGGGTGGTGGGATGGCCTTCGATCTCAACACCCCGTTCGTAGACCTAAGTGGTGATACCCTGGGGACGCTGACGGGCGATGTCGCCTTCATGACTCTCGGCTTCAACTATCAGCAGCGGTTTGGCAATTGGTTCGCCGCTCGCATCGGGGTCGCCGGTAGCGCACGTCTCGGGATCGACGAGCAGTCGGTCCTCGCGCAGGGCGTGACGGGCTCGTTTGCCTGGAATCTCGGAGCGACCGCGAGAATCTTCCAGAGCGAGAAGGTCATCGTATCGGGCGCGGTGGATTTCGGTCGCACGGATCTCGTTGGCCTGGATCCCTTCGGTTTCGCGCAGAAAATCATCGATGAAGGACTCGAGGCGGAAGACAACGAGCTGGTGGGGACTACAGAAGCGATCAGCGCGGTAGCCAGCGTGAGGGCAGGCTGGGCTCCGGCGCCCTGGGTCGGTGTCACGGGCATTCTAGAGGGAGGCTATGGTGACGTGACCGAGTCGTCATCCGAGGCCCTGATCGGCGGCGGTGGCACGGTCGGTATCGATCTCAAGAATCTGGGAGTGATCCCTATCGGTTTCTTGCTCAGCGCCAAGACGGACGCCTTCCAGCAGGGCGGAGCCGATCTCGCTGCTCGCTCGTGGACTTACG
>JBDHHL010000494.1:0-3525 GCA_039589375.1 Gemmatimonadota bacterium
AAGGTGAGAACAGTTGCTTTAGCCATCTTCGGCGGGGTCGCTCTTCTGCTTGCCACTGTGGGCTTGTACGGCGTATGGGCGTACTACGTAACTCGCCGCTACCACGAGATCGGCATCCGTGTGGCTCTAGGTGCCAGGTCTGGGGATGTCGTGCGGATGGTGCTGAGGCGGGGGATCGCACTAGTGGCCGTCGGCATCGTTATCGGTCTAGCCGGAGCTTTCGCCGCCACGCGGCTTCTCGAAGACATGTTGCACAACGTGGAACCTGCTGATCCCGCGACGTTTGCCTTCGCCAGCTTCTTCTTTCTGGCGGTCGCGATCATCGCGTGCCTGCTCCCGGCCTGGCGAGCGCTGCGCGTCGATCCGCTCGTCGCGCTGCAGGCGGAGTAGGCAGCGGGCGTGCAGCAACTCTTGTCCTAGGCCTGGCGCTCGAGTCAGAGTGCCAGTGAAGGCGTGGGTAAGGTTGCTAGGGGCTCGATGGTGTAGGCAGCTGGGAAGAGTGGCTTTGGGAGGCCGGTTGATGCGCATGGCGCTCGAATGCCGCGCCGGCGCCCGGATCATCTAAGGGCGCGATATCAACAGGGCTGGCCGGGTACGGCGGTGCACTCTCTCACCCGTCCAGTCACCCTATTGAAGAACTCGCCTACCTCGGTCCCGTACACTCCGAACATAATGACCAGCGCCAAGGCCACCATCGCCACCAGGAGTCCGTACTCGATACCGATTTCGGCCCGCTCGTCACGCCAAAGGCTGGCCCAGAAGGCTGCAAATCGATTCACCGTTGTCTCCTTCCCGTGATACGGGCTTTGAAAGACGGCTCAGCGAGCGGCCACCCAGAGCTTCGCCTGACCCGACTGCCGCACGGCCGCCCACTGTTGCCGTCCTAACCGGCGAGCAACTGGCGTGCCGCAGCCCGTATCAAATTCGCGGGAATGTAAGCCGTTTCTAGACAACGGGTTACGAGATACGTCACGGTAATGTGCTTGGGATCACCGTAGGGCGAACCAGTCACCCTGACCGATCTTCAGCGCGCGCCTCCGTCACCAAACTGCGTCGTGCCCCTGCTAGCACGCCCACAGCTCCCACGAACGGGGTCAACAGCGTCACCTAAAGAGGCTGCTCGGCAGGTCCTGCATGTCGGGATGTCCGGCTGCTTTTCGCATCTCAGGATGATGCAGAGAATGCAGCCTTTGTTATCCGTGACGGTTTGGCACGACTGAAAAGTCCCAACCATTGGAGGTCCCAAGATGACGCGAGCTCAGCTTCTTATTGTGACCGCTCTGACGCTTCTGGTGCCACCGGGGCAAGCCGGGGCACAGGTGCACCGACATGACCATGCTGGTGGCGCTGCCGGTCATGACTCCGTGCCTCTCTACGACAACCTCGGGAACCTGCACCATGAGATCACAGTGCGCGTCCCGAACTCGCAGGCTTACTTCAATCAGGGGTTGAGGCTCCTCTACGCGTTCAACCACGCCGAGTCTGCTCGGGCCTTCCGGGAAGCGGAACGACTCGATCCGTCCTGCGCCATGTGCCCGTGGGGGATCGCGCTGGCGCTAGGTCCGAACATAAACGCGGCGATGGATTCGGCCGCAGGCGTCGAGGCCTACGCGGCGATCCAGCGCGCCCTCGAGAGGTCGAAGAACGCAGCGCCGAGCGAGCGAGCCTATATCCAGGCTATGGCGAAGCGGTTCGTAGGTGATCCAATGGCGGAGCGGGCGCCTCTCGATTCTGCCTATGCGCAAGCGATGGCGGAGGTTGCCGACGCATACGGAGATGACGTCGATGCGCAGGTGTTGTATGCCGATGCGCTGATGAACCTCAGCCCTTGGAACTACTGGGAGGCCGATGGGAGTCCACGCCCGGGGACGCGGGAGATCGTCTCGCGGCTGCTCTACGGCGTTGAGAAGAATCCCGACCATCCGGGCGCCTGTCATCTCTATATCCATGCCGAGGAAGCCCACGACCCGACTATGGCCATCGACTGTGCCGAGCGGCTGGCTGAGCTAATGCCGGGTGCCGGTCATCTAGTGCATATGCCCGGACACATCTATATCAGGGTGGGTCGGTACGCCGACGCAATCGAACAGAACAGGCATGCGGTGCACGCCGACGAGTCCTACCTCGAGGGCCCGCGAGTGGGCAAGCGCGGCATCTACCCGCAGGGCTACTATCCGCACAACTATCACTTCATGAGCTTCGCCGCTTCCATGGCCGGCAACGGTGAGACGGCGATCTATGCAGCTCGTCGAGTGGCGGAGAAACTGGGCCCGGAGGTGACGCGTGAGATCGGGTGGCTCGAGGCGGTGACTCCGATCGTCTACTGGACGCTGGTGACGTTCGGCAAGTGGGACGAGATCCTGGCCGAGCCACTGCCGCCCTCCGACCGGAAGTTCATGTTGGGGCAGGCCTACTACGCTCGGGGCGTCGCGTACGCGGCGCGGCGTCGTTGGGTGGAGGCCGAGGAAGCTATGGACAGCGTGACGGCGATCGCTCGAGGCTTTCCCGACGGCGACAACAGGATCGCCCTCGAGATCGCCCGCGAGGTTCTGGCCGGCGAGCTGGCGATGCGCAGGAATGATACAGACGTCGCGGTCGACCATTTCCGCTCTGCGGTGAACTTGGAGGATGCGCTTACCTACAACGAGCCACCAACGTGGTACTACCCGGTGCGGCAGTCGCTTGGGAAGGCGCTGATGGCAGCAGGACGTGCCGCTGAAGCCGAGCGCGTCTACCGCGAGGATCTCGATCGTTTCCCGGAGAACGGCTGGTCGCTGTACGGCTTGCACCGCAGTCTCCTCGCGCAGGGCCGTTCAAAGGAGGCAGAGGCGATCGAGCAGCGATTTACGGACGCATGGCGGCACGCCGACGTAGAGCTTTCGGCGTCGCGATTCTGAGTCCACCTGCCTATCGGTGGGGCGGGCGTCAGGCGGCGCCCGCCCTGTCGTCGCCGGACTTCCTTGCGCGCCGCGGTCCAACACTTCCTATTGGTAATACCAATCCCGCACCGCAAACCAGATTGCTGGGAGGCGACCTATGCTGAGCAGAACCGCAATGGTCCTGGCGCTGTTCTTCGCGATTCCGTTGCCGGGACGTTCGCAGGAGCTGACAGACGATCCCGGCGTCACCTCGGCCATCAATCTGCTGGAGATCTGGCTGGAGGCCCAGCACGCCTACGAGGACATCCCGGCGCTGTCGCTGGCTGTGGTTCACGACCAAGACATCGTATGGAGTGGAGCGTTTGGATATGCCGATCGCCAGCACGGGGAGCTGGCATCTCCGAAGACGATCTATAGCATCTGTTCCATCTCCAAGCTCTTCACCAGCATTGGCGTTATGCAGCTTCGTGACCAGGGGAAGCTGCACTTGGACGACAAAGTGGGAGATCATCTCGACTGGTTCGACATCGAGCAGGCGTATCCAGAGGGGCCGTCAGTCACGGTACAGGCGCTGCTGACGCACCCGTCGGGGTTGCCGCGCGAGTCGGATTACCCTTACTGGACAGGACCGGAGTTCGCGTTCCCC
>JBDHHL010000495.1:0-3516 GCA_039589375.1 Gemmatimonadota bacterium
GTCGTTTCACTTTCCGCATCCCGTTGTAGACCACCGAGACCGCGATCGAGTGAAGCCAGGTCGAGAGAGCCGCCTCACCTCGGAACTGCTTCAGTCTGTCGAACGCGCGGATGAACGTCTCCTGGGTAAACTCCTGGGCCAGGTCTTCATCGCCGGTCATCCGGTACGACAGCCGGTAGATACGGTCCACGTTCGCGTCGTACAGCTCGCGCTCCGCCGCCGGATCTCCCTCCAAAACCCGTCTAACCAGTTGACGTTCTTTCACTTAACTCCGAGCCCAGGTTCTTTCCATTACCCGCTTCCGACCATTTGACACAGGCTTCGCCGATAGGGTTGCGTCCCCGAAGCCGTCGCACGGACGGAGTCCTGGCGGCACATTACCGCCACCCCACCGGTACATGACACGACTTCGCATCTGAAAGCAATCCTTGCGGCAGTGTTCGCCGCGTCAGCCATGCCCACCGCGCACTGGCCCTGCGAACGCGAGCAGGTGCTGATGATCTGGCAAGCTCGGCGAATATTGGGGAACTGAATCTGGAGAGGTCTCTTTGGCTTGGCCCGCTTCTGCGGCTCCGGGCTGTCGAGCGTCCGATCCCCGCCTCACCTCATCTATCCGATCCTACGCCTCATGCTGAGAAAGGTGTGCCGGCAATCGCTGGCGCCCCCGATACCCCGCGTCCAGCTCATGATACCACTCTATCGATCCTTCACCCATCTTCCAGCACAGGAACACAGGCCGCCCATCCAGAATCGAGAAGAAATCGACTAGGCCGCCGTCGAACCCTTTGAACTGGGCACCGATGTCCGCCAGCTCATCGACGAACGCGTTGACCGTGTCCGTCAGCTGCCGAAGCTCCTGCTCGAGTTCGCGGCGCCTGACAGCGTTAGCCTCTGAGCCCGATTTCAAGACCCGGTACTCTTCGGCACGCTTCAGAAGGTTCGCGTGCGTCGACATGATGTCGCCTACGATACGCCGCACTAGCGGTAGCGTTCGGTTCGCCTCTTCAACCGTGAAGTACTTCGGCATCCAGTATGCTCCGCGTGGAAGATGACTAGGCCTGTGGATCGCCAGCGACTCGAGCCGAACTGCCAGACGCCTCGCGACCTTCACATTAACGCGGAAACCCATCTCGGGGTTCGGCTCCCAGCGCGAGCGTGCTGCTCCCCGGCATCCGAGCTATCCGCCTAGCAGTCGGATCGCTTTCTCGTTGTCCTCGGTCGTGTTGTAGAAATGTGGAGACAGCCTCACCGCCCCGGGCCGATAATCGCAGATCACACCCGACTGCACGAGTCGTCGAACGGCAGCGCCGGGATCTGCAGACTCTATCATGACGATCCCCGACCGGGTTTCCGGCGCGGCCGCAGCACGCACGCGCATTCCACCACGACGCGCCCTCTCCAGCAGATCTTCTGTCAACGCGGAGACTCGTCGCCGGATTCGATCCACGCCAACCTCGCGAACCATTTCGAGTCCAGCCTTCGCCGTGTACATCGTCGGCACCGCAGGAGTACCCATCTCGAAACGGCGCGCGTCCGCTCGCAATCTCAACTCATTCGAGTTGAAGGCGAACTGGTTTTCTACGCCGAACCAACCCACGACCGTCGGCGTGAGCGATTGGATCAGCGACCTGCGAACGTGCACATAGGCCAGGCCCTGGCCGCCCAGCAGCCACTTCAGGGCCCCGCCAAGCAAGACATCGACATCCAACTCACTGGCATTAACCGGAAGCTGTCCCATAGATTGGTACGCGTCGATCAAGCAAAGCGCGCCCCGCTCATGGGCCAGCCGCGCCAGTCCGGCAATGTCCTGAATGGCGCCTGTCGTGTAGTAGACGTGGGACGTGGCGACTAGTGCGGTCCGTTCATCCACTGCCTCAGCAAACGCCTCGATAGGCACGCTGACGCCGTCGGGCGACGTGAGAACAACGGGCTCCAGACCGAGCCCTCGCTTGGCAAGGAACTGGTAGACGACCGTCGGGAAGTCGAGCTCGGTGGTCACGACCTTGGGGCGCTGGCTGAAATCGATCGCGCTGGCGATCGTGGAGAGTGCAACTGAAATGCTCGGCGCCAGGGCCGTCTCCGTGGCCTCCGCACCGATGAGCTCAGCGAATGAGACGCGCACATCATCGGCTGTGTTGAGCCAATGCTCGTACCAGGCGGACGCGCCCATGCGATCCCAAAGGTCTGCGAACTCGGTGAGGGCTGCTCGGCCACGCAGCGATAGCGGGCCGAGTGAGCACGAGTTCAGGTACGTCGCGGAACGGAAGATCGGGAATTCCGGCCGGTACCTTTCAGCTAGTTCGTAGAGTTCAGCGTTTGGCATTGGAGAGTCGAGAAAGTTGATGACAGAGTCGAATGATCTTGGCCCTATGTACGAGGCTAAGCAGTCCGCCCAGCTGGAGCTGCTAGACCGCGAGAACCCGATCCCTGGCGGCGAGCCCCAATGCCCCGTCTGCGAAGCGAAGACAACCAGGCTGGTAGAGGCTCACCCGTCCCCCAACGCCGGTTCGGCACCTTTCCGAATTCGCCTCATCTGCGGCAACGAGGAATGCCGCCGCTGGACGGTCTATAACTGGTGAGCCCGTCGGGCGCCCGCGTCAGCCGTCGAGCCTGACCTCCCGGTATAGGGCGTCATCTCCGTCTCGGCGAACGCAGCTCCGACGCAGCTCAGCCCTCTCGAAGGCCGAGTCCAAGACCGCCTCCATGCCCTCGGCCGCTTGGTGCTCGGTGAACTCGATGAAGCGCCCCGGCAACGCTTGATCCTCGAACAACCACACCTGAGCCCCCACGGCCTTCGCCGCCTGGGCATAACTACTCCACCGCTCCAGGTACTGGCCGCGTAGATCGGGTCTCACTATTGCCCGGATCGCCTTCAGCTTACGGATGCCTGGCATACGACCTCCACATTTGCCACCGCCTGCCCACCCAACTTACATTGCCTTATACACGATAGCACCTTCGTAGAACCACCCGCTCGTTTGGAATCGCTTATGTCCGAAGAGAACTCCGGCCGTTTGGCGGCCAAGGCCAACGAGCTCTATTGGCAGACGAGCAGGCCCGCCGGTCGTCTAGCCGACGAGCTCGGCATCTCGCGTTCCAAGTTCTACGCCCTGGTCGAGCCGCTCCGCATCGAGATCATGTGTTCCGCGTGCGGCGCGCCGCTCGCTTTCAGCAGCCGCTCCGACCGCGACAGCGGCCGCGGGCAGTGTTCCGAATGCGGCGCGGCAGAAACCGTCCCGGCTGATCACATCCCTGCGCCGCCGCTGCATGCAGAAGTAGCGGACCAGCCGGCGCGGTCCGAGACCGGGCTGACATCATGGATCGAGCTGCCAGGCAACCGTGATCTCTGGCTAAGCGCCTTGGCCGGGGTGGCCGCCGGGTTGCTCATCTCCACACTCTGGCGCCGCCGGTAACTCGCTTACGAGCGTACGCTGTCGTTTTCCAGGAACCCTCTACCGATGACATTGATATGGAGATAATTCGCGAGCCGAAAGTGGCCTTGCTGGCCAAGCAAGA
>JBDHHL010000496.1:0-3514 GCA_039589375.1 Gemmatimonadota bacterium
CGAATCGGCTGGATGTGGACGCCTCCGTTCGTGCTGGCCTGCGTGGCCCTGTTCGCAGTTTACGGCGTGATCGTTATCTCCAACTGGAGTGCGCTGTGGGCAGGCACCGTAGGGTTGGTGACCCTCAGCGGCTTCGGTCCCTGGGATTGGGTTCTTCTTTATTTCCTCTCGCTCGTGATCATCGGAATCCACGAACTGGGTCACGGGCTCACAACCAAGTACTTCGGCGGCGAAGTCCACGAGATCGGCGGCATGCTCCTCTACTTTTCGCCCGCCCTCTTTTGCAACACGAACGATGCCTGGACATTCGAGAAGCGAGCGCATCGTCTCTGGGTGACCTTTGCGGGGCCCTGGATCCAGCTCGTGATAGCCGCCGTCGCTGCTATCGTCTGGGTGCTGACGGAGCCCGGTACGACTATCCACCACTTGGCCTTTTTGTGCGTACTGATCGGCGGCATTTTGAGCGTGCTCACGAACTTCAATCCGCTCATCCCGCTCGACGGCTACTACGCGCTCTCCGATTGGCTAGAGATACCCAACCTCCGCCGCCGCTCGTTCGACTACTGGGGCTGGCTGTCGAAGAAGTACATACTGGGACTGGAGGTCGCGCCACCGCCGACGACGCCACGTGAACGTAGGGTATTCTCGATCTACGGCGGACTATCCATAGCCTACACAGCCGTTGTGATCGTGGCGTCGGCGTTCTGGCTGATCCTGGTGATCGGCCGCTTCATTGGACCATGGGTTTGGCTAATCGCAGCGTTCTCCGCGGCGCGCGCCCTGCGCAAGGTTGCGCCACGCAGCCGAACCCTGGCGACGGCGGCTACTACCACATGGCGGGCTGGGTTCCTACGCGGGACGCGCGGCGCCGTTCTAGTAGCCGGATGCGTTCTCGTGATCGGCCTTCCCTTCATCGTGCCGTGGACGTTCCGGGCACACGGCACAGTTCAGATCGAAGCGCTGCCGCGCTCTCATGTCCGCGCCCAGGTGGACGGGATCATCGAGCGCTGGCATATCGGCGAAGGCGATACGGTGCGCGCCGGCGACGCGATCGCGACCCTATGGAACAGCGAACTCGAGGCATCCGTCATCGAGCACGAGGCCCGCGTGAAGCATCTCAACCTCGAGCAAGCCCATGCAGAGGCAACCGGCGATCTGACCAACGCCGCTACCGCCAGCTCGGTACTCGGCGAAGCTCGGCAAGAGCTGGCCGTACTACGGAGCCAGCAAGAGAAGCTGGTCATTCAAGCGCCCATCGATGGCGTCATCCTGGGCCATCGACTGTACGAACTCGAGGGAGCAGCGGTTACAAAGGGCACCCTGCTGCTCGAAGTCGCAGCCCTGGAAGGCCGCTGCGCCCGAGTGCGAATACCACTGAGCGAAGGCGGCGAAGTGGCTCCGGGTCAGCGCGCTGCCATCAAGCTCATCGCACGACCGAATCTCAAGTTCAGGTCCACGATATCGAGCGTGGCCCCGGCCGCCGAAGGCGGTTGGCTGGAGGCCGAGGTGGTTCTACCGCAAGGGCAGTGGCAGCCGGCGCCGGGGATGGTGGGAATCGCAAAGGTGGAGTTCCGGCGCGCCACC
The DNA here is from genome assembly GCA_039589375.1 of Gemmatimonadota bacterium. Classification (GTDB taxonomy): domain Bacteria; phylum Gemmatimonadota; class Gemmatimonadetes; order Palauibacterales; family KS3-K002; genus JASFMO01. The sequence continues at coordinate 1,585 of JBDHHL010000496.1, forward strand.
GTAGCCCAAGCCCTCCTACGCGCATTGCGCCAGACGATCCGAATCGACCTATGGCTATGAACCGCAAGACCGTGCACGAGGACGTCCAAACGGCGGCGCGCGATCTCTCCACGTTCAGCGGCGTGAGTGATGACGCGCTCGACGAGCTGGCTTCCATCGCCCGCTGCCACGACTACCCCAAGAACAACATTCTCTTCTACCAAGGCGACCCACCCGGCTCCGCCTACCTCGTCGTCGAGGGCAGCGTCAAGATCGCGCTCATGAACGAAGAGGGGAAAGAAGTGGTCCTCACCCTCGTTCGACCCGGCGGAGTATTTGGTCTCATCGCGGGCGTCGATGGTGAGCCGCAGCCAGCCAATGCCATCACGGTGGAACGGTCCCGAATCGCGGCATTTAGTGCCGACGCGTTCGTCGGTTGGCTGGAACGCCACGACCTGCTTCAGCAAGTGGTCTTGCGTGAACTCGGCCACCGCGTACGGGAAGCCTACCACAAGATCGGAGAACATGCCCTCATGGGCGTGAAGGACCGTCTCCTCTACGCGCTTCTCGAGATCGCCGAGCGCGAAGGCCAGCGCGAACCGGGCAGCGAGGCGGTTGTCTTCACTCGCCCAACCCACCAGGAGCTCGCCAACCGGATCGGCTCCAGCCGCGAAGTGGTGTCGCGTGTCCTGAAGGAGATACTGACAAGCGAATTGTTACAAGCTGAAGGGAAAGTCATTCGCGTTCCTATTTCGGCTCTCGTTGTACGCGAGGATTGAGCGTCTCGACGCCTTGTGACAGTAGTCACACGAGAATCCGTACCTATTACCTTTTTGTCTCCCACTCCGGTTACATCTCTAACGTTAACCGACGTCACCCCGTGTACGCGCCCGCGGTTACTCCTAGCCGGTGACGCAGATCGTCGCGCCGGCGGCCCTTATCCCAGATGTTGGGGGTGTCATTCTCGCTGCCCGAACCACACAGAACGGAGGAGCCACTCATGGATAAGAAGGAGCCTATCCGCATCGAGCTCACGGAAGAGCAGAAGAAGCTGGTCCGTGATGCCACCGGCAAGGACGCTTCGGCGATCGAGCTCACGGCCGAGGAGCTCGAGGAGCGGGTGTCCCCCGGAAGGTTCGGGGTCGAAGACCAGATACTGCCGAAGTAGGAGCGAACCCTCGACCGGTTCTGGCACACCGGTCATCCATTGCCCGTCGGCGAGGGCAGTCGCAATCGCGGCAGCCCTCGCCGCTTTTTGTTGCCCGCGCGCCGAGTGCTGTCGCCGCGACCGTCCCTTTCAGCAGTAGGATTGCCATGGTGCCAGACGCTTTCAAGCCAACCATCCGGGCCCGCGGTCAGTCCGTGCCACAAGAAGCTCGGTTCTGCACGATGATTGAACATCTCGACACTTCTGTGACAGCGGTCACACCGTGAACCAGACCTGCGCACCGCAATGTCCAGCACTATGGTTACGCCTCCTACATGGGGCCACGTCACCACAGGCACGCGCCTGACGTTACGCCCACGCCGTGACTCCGATCGTGGCGCCAATGGGCCTGACTCCAGATGTTAGTGGGGTCATTCTCGCTGCCCGAAACCACACTAGCCAAGGAGTCAATCATGGAGAAGAAAGAGCCCATCCGCATCGAACTCACGGAAGAGCAGAAGAAGCAGGTCCGTAACGCCACCGGTAAGGACGCCTCGGCGATAGAGCTCACGGCCGAGGAGCTAGAAGAGCGGGTGTCCCCCGGTAGGTTCAACCCGACAGATATGAAGTAGGGGAACTCCTCGACCGGGGCATCAGACCGGTCATCCATTGCCCGCCGGCGAGGGCAGTCGCAGCTGCGGCAGCCCTCGCCGCTTTTATTTCCCGCGCAACCGTGAGCGGTCGCCCCGATCTCGTTTTTTCGCTAGTATGAATATCATGGTGCCAGACCCTTCCGATCCGGAC
>JBDHHL010000497.1:0-3504 GCA_039589375.1 Gemmatimonadota bacterium
TTCGTAAGCGGTCAGGATAGGACGTCAGGTTTTCTCAGTGGCCAGGGTGGCGTTGAATCGTTGAAGCTATGGGGAATCAAGCATTGAGCGCAAAGGCGCGCCCGAGAAGTGCTCCTTCCATAGTCGAGGCGTGAGCTGAGCGACCTGCGATTGAGGGTGCCGATCGATTCGCTGCAGTACGTCCACGAGGTAGGTGTACGGATCGATGTCGTGCAAGACGCATGTGGTCAGCAAGCTCTGGATTTGCCCCACCTGCTGCGCCCCCACCTCCGTCCAACAGAACAACCAATTCTTCCTGCCCATGGGTATCACCCGTAACGCCCGCTCGAGGTGATTGGTGTCCAGGGGCACATCGGGATCGGCGAGGAAGACCTCCAGTCCCTTCTTCCGCTCCAAGGCGTATGCCGCGGCCTTCGTAAAGGGGTTGCTGGGGAGTAGCGCCGACCGGGCGGCCTCCTCCTCGAGCCAGGCGAAGAAGGCATCCACCACCGGCTTGCTTCGCTCGGCGCGGGCCTGAAGCTTGGCGCTTCCCTCGAGACCCTTCAGCTGAATCTCCGCTTCGTGCTCGTAGAGCGCGCCAATCTGATCGAGGGCTTGCTGGGTCCGCGCGGGCTCTACGTCCTCCGCCTTCACAAAGCCCCGGCGTGTGTGGGCCCAACACAGCGCGTGGACCAGCTTCTCCGTTCGCTCCGCGTAGCGCTCGTACGCGCCGTAGCCATCCGTGAGCAACGTCTCGCAGTACCCGCCCAAGATCTCCCGAGCGTGGTTGTGGGAGCGCGACGACGCGTAGGGGAAGGCGACTTCGTCCTGGTCGCCATACACGGGCCAGAAGTAGCCCGTGTGCATCTTCCCCTTCGCCTTGCGTCCCGCCCGGATCGGTGTCTCGTCCATCGCCAGTACCCGGCTCTTGAGAATCGAGCCCAGCTGGGCGTGAGAGATCGGCTCCAACAGCGCGATGGATTGCTGGGCCCAATTCGTGAGCGAGGCCCGGCTCACCGTCACTCCCGACGCTCGCAGCCGCTGGTGCTGTCGATACAAGGGCAGGTGATAGCGGAACTTGTCCACCAGCATCCCCGCCAGCAGGCTCACGTCGGCGTAGCTCTTCTCCAGCACCGAGGGCGGCGCCGGAGGGCAGGAGAGCGACTGCGTGTCTTTGCGCTTCACCGTCTTGCGCACGATCTTCAAGACGATGTACGAACCGGGTTGCTGGGCGAGCCGGTAGTTGATCTTCTCCCCCACCTTCTCGATCTCGTCTTCCGAGAGTCCTTCGAGCTCAGGGTTGGGGACCTCGATCGTCTGTACCGGAACCGAGTCGTCGAAGCGCAGGCCCGATTCGTCGGGATCCGCCTCGAGCCCTTCTGCCTTTGGCTTGCGCCGGCTGTAGCTGCGAACCGTCTCTTCCGGGGCGGGCGTGGTCCGTTCGTCAAGGACTTCTCCCAGACAGAGCTGGGATGAGGGGCTGTCCAGAATCCGTCGCTCTGACTTCCGGCCGAATAGTTGCTTCTTGAACCAGCGAAGTTGCTCTTCGAGCTCCTGAATACGCGCGTCGCGTTGGACTTGATCGCTCTTTGCTTGCTCCAGGTCGCGCTCCGTACGGAGAACAAGCCCGATCAATTCGTCGCGGCTGGAGTGAAGAAGCGCGTCTTCCGTCACGCCTTCATCTTACACACTTTTGCGCTTGATTCCAAGACGAATACCATCCAAAAGAAAGCGAAGTGCTTGCTCGCTCAGTTCTTGCTGCTCTGATGAGTTGGGAAACACGAAGCGACCGCGCTCCAGGCGCTTCGCATACAGCGCGAAGCCCGTGCGATCCCAGGCCAGGATCTTGACGTAGTTTCCGCGGCGGTTCACAAAGACGAAGAGACTTCCCGAGTACGGATCTTCCGTGAACACGCGCTGCACCAGAGCAAGCAGCCCTTGGAAGGACTTCCGCATGTCCGTCGGTTGCGTGTAGGCGAAGATTCGGCGCGGAGCCTCTCCTCTCCACATGCGCTACGGCTTCCAGCGAAGGCACACACCACCGGGCAACACGAGCTCCATTTCGCCCGCTTCTAGGAACGCAGAGCTCGGCTGAACGGGCGGGGGAACCTCGATGAAGGCGGCCTTCTCGCCTTCTGATGCCCGGAAGCAATGCTTCCACCGTGAGAAGCTACCCTTGGCTATTCCTTCGCGGCGGCAAAAGACTGCCTCCGACAGACCGCTTGTCTCAAATCGATCGAAGATCTTCCGCCACTCCGCTCGGGACCGCCTCACCTTGCCGTTCGCCTGAACGCGCATCCACGCCTCCATTCCATCTGCATGCGCAAGGTTTACACGGCTTACTGCGACGAGGGAATGGCGTCGATCATTGGCCGCTTACGAGTCGTCCGCCGTACCCGCCGGAGCTGCGGCGTAGGCTGGTGGAGATGGTCCGGGCCGGGCGCAGCCCGGTTTCGCTGGCCGAGGAGTTCGAGCCGTCCGAGCAGTGCATTCGCAACTGGGTGAAGCAGGCCGACCGGGACAGCGGTAAGCGCCAGGACGGGCTCACGACTGCGGAGAAAGAGGAGCTTCGCCGTCTGCGGCGGGAGAATCGTGCGCTCCGTGAGGAGCGGGCGATACTGGCAAAAGCCGCGGCCTGGTTCGCGCGGGAGACCGGAAAGATCCCGTCCGGATCTTCGAATTCGTGAGCGCTCACCAGGCCCAACACCGTGTGTCGACGATGTGCCGTGTGCTCGAGGTCTCCGCGAGCGGGTACTACGCGTGGCGCAAGCGCCCGGCTTCGCGGCGGGTGCAGGAGGATGGAGTGCTCTTGCGACGGATCCGCACGATCCACGAGGCCTCGCGGCAATCCTACGGGGTGCCGCGGGTGTATCGGGAGCTACGCGAGGGCGGTATCGAGGTGGGTCGAGATCGCGTAGCGCGACTGATGCGCCAGGCGGGCCTTCGGGGCATCTCGCGGCGGCGCTTCGTCACCACGACGCGTCGGGACGCTGCGGCGCAGCCGGCACCGGACCTGGTCGAGCGGCGCTTCGAGGCGGAGGAACCGAACCAGATCTGGCTGGCCGACATTACGTACATCCCGACCTGGGCGGGCTTCCTGTATCTGGCCATCGTGCTGGACGTCTTTAGCCGCCGGATCGTCGGATGGGCGATGGAGGGGCATCTGCGCACCGAGCTCGTGCTCGAAGCACTCCAGATGGCGTCGTCCCAGCGACGGCCCCGAGGCGTGATTCACCACAGCGACCAGGGTTCCCAGTACACGTCGATTGCCTTCGGCGAGCGCTGCGACCTGCTCGGCGTGCGTCCTTCGATGGGCCGCGTCGGCGACGCATATGACAACGCCATGGCGGAGAGTTTCTTTGCGACGCTCGAGTGCGAGCTCCTTGACCGCACGCGTTTCCAGACGCAGCGCGAGGCATACGTCGCGGTGTTCGAGTGGATCGAGGCGTGGTACAACCCGCACCGGAGGCACTCCTCGATCGGCTATCTGTCACCCATCGAGTTCGAACGACGTCACGCGGTCTC
>JBDHHL010000498.1:0-3502 GCA_039589375.1 Gemmatimonadota bacterium
CTCCCCACGTCCGGCAGCGTCGTCGCGCCAACGACGCTCAGCAGGATGTCGCCGTTCGCAAGCAGCTCGAAGCCGCGGACGTCCCGGTTGTTGGAGCCGTCCAGGCCGACATCGCTACCGTCGAAGTGCAGGGACCAGGTGTCGCTGACGCCGTCGTAGGCCAGGATGTCTTCGTCTTCGAAGGCGACGCCGCCCACACTGCCAGCGCCCGTGGACGTGACGTAGATCACGTCATCCGTCCCGGTCCCCGCGCTGACCGAGACCGTTTCCGTCTTCGTGCCGGTTGCTCCGTCGTTGTCGGTCACCGTCAGCGTCACCGAGTAGCTGCCGTCGGCCGCGTACGTGTGCGACGGGTTCTGCAGCGTCGATGTGCCGCCGTCCCCGAAGTCCCAGCTCCACTCCACGACCGTCCCGTCCGAATCCGTGCTCGTGTCCGTGAAGTCGACCGTCAGAGCCGTCGCCGACCGGGTGAAGCTCGCCGTCGGCGCCTGGTTGGAAGCTGACACCGACACCGTCTGTGTCGCCGTCGACGTAGCTCCCTCGTTGTCGGTGGCCGTCAGCGTCACCGGGTAGTCTCCCGCCGCCCCGTACGTGTGCGACGGATTCTGCGCCGTCGAGGTCCCGCCGTCCCCAAAGTCCCAGCTCCACTCCACCACCGTCCCGTCGGGATCGCTGCTCGCATCCGTGAAGTCGACCGTCAGGCCCGTCGCCGACCAGGTGAAGCCCGCCGTCGGGGCGGTGTTCGACCCAACCGTGTACTCCACATGGAGAAGAGGCGCGGCACCTGGCACCCCATTGTACGACTCCGCCGTACGGTGCCCCGTCCCGCTGACGATGATCACCAAAGAGTTGCCACTCGACCAACCGGGCCGATTCACGATCTCTTGTATGAGCGATGCGATATTCGGGGTCCGCTGGTCGGGGCCCGCTTCTCCTACCGTCGTCCACGGCGCCGGTGACCACGACACCGAGCTCGCCGTTTTGCTCCTCGATGAGATGTTCCTGCCAGAAGTAGTAAACGTCTCCGCATCGTCCGTCGCTTCTCCCTGTAGGGTGAGCGACGTGGCTACGGAGTGGCTCTCATCCACCGTAAACTGAACATGCGCGTTTGTAGTCGTCGCCCCGGGCGGGATGGTCATCCCGTTGAAACGCATGCCGACGGTTTGGTCACTGCCATCAAAGACCAACTCCAGATCACTACTCGCTACGAGCATACTCCCCGACGCACGCTCTTCGGCGTCGTCGCTACCCGCTGCCACTCGTACTTCCAGCGCGTCACCGGCACCCGACGCCACACTGACCGTTTGCGTCTTCGTGCCCGTCGCCCCGTCGTTGTCGGTCACTGTCAGCGTCACCGGATAGCTGCCGTCTGCCGCGTACGTGTGTGACGGGTTCTGCGCCGTCGAGGCCGCGCCGTCCCCAAAGTCCCAGCTCCACTCCACGACCGTCCCGTCGGAATCCGTGCTCGTGTCAGTGAAGTCGACCGTCAGAGCCGTCGCCGACCAGGTGAAGCCCGCCGTCGGGGCGTCGTTCGACCCAACCGTGAACTCTACACGGAGTAGTGGCGCGGCACTTCGGACCCCATTGTACGACTCCGCCGTACGGTGCCCCGTCCCGCTGACGATAACCACCAGAGAGTTGCCGCTCGACCAGCCCGGCCGATCCACGATCTCCTGTATGACCGACGCGATATTCGGCGTCCGCTGGTCGGGGCCCGCCTCTCCCACCGTCGTCCACGGCGCCGGCGACCACGGCACGGAACTCGCCGTTTTGCTCCTCGATGAGATGTTCCTCTTGGAAGTGGTAAAAGTCGCCGCATCGTCCGTCGCCTCTCCCTCTATGGTGAGCGAAGTGGCTACGGAGTGGGCCTCATCCGCCGTAAACTGAATATGCGCGTTTGTTACCGTCGCCCCGGGCGGGATGGTCATCCCGTTGAAACGCATGCCGACCTTTTGGTCACTACCATCGAAGACCAATTCCAGATCACTGCTCCCAATGGTCATACTCCCCGAGCCAGCCTCTTCAGCGTCGTCGCTGCCCGCCGCCACACGTACCTCCAGCGCGTCACCGGAGCCCGACACCACAGTGACCGTTTGCGTCTTCGTGTCGGTTGCTCCGTTGTTGTCGGTGGCCGTCAGCGTCACCGGATAGCTGCCATCGGCCGCGTACGTGTGCGACGGGTTCCGCTGCGTCGATGTGCCGCCGTCGCCGAAGTCCCAGCTCCACTCCACGACCGTCCCATCGGAATCCGTGCTCGTGTCCGTGAAGTCCACCGTCAGAGCCGTCGCCGACCAGGTGAAGCTCGCCGTCGGCGCTTGGTTTGAGGGGGAGCTTGACCCCGCGATGTGGATCCCGAGTACGTCGCTCGTCAGACCCTGCGCCGAGCCGGCCCAATACGACGCGTAGGTGCACGACGTGCTCGAGCCCAGCGCGTCCGGTTTGCAGATGAAGACATCCGACGACCCGCCGCTGACGTTCGGGACGGAAAACGCACCCCTGGTGCTAAGGTAGACATCCCCGGTGGCGTCATCGATCCAGACGCCCGCCACATCCTCCGCCGACGAGTCGTTGAGATCCACATCCGAGCCATCGAAGTACAACGACCAGCTCGACCCGCCCGCATCCAGCGCAATCAGGTCCTCGTCCGCACCGGATGCCCCGGGCACGTTGAACGACCCGCTCGTGCTGACGACCAGCCGGCCGTCGGGCGCGAAGCCGATCGCGTCAATGCTCTCACCGGCCAGACCGACGTCATCTCCTCTGAGATACAACGAGAACGTACCGCTCGTGTTGGGCCCGGTCGAGCCGCTGAACCTCACGATGTCCGAGGGGTCCACATTACCCACGTCCGGCAAGGTCGTCGCGCCATAGACGTTCAGCAGGATATCGCCGTTCGCGAGCAGCTCGAAGGCACGGACGTCCCGGTTGTTGGAGCCGCTCAGGCCGACATCGCTCCCGTCGAAGTACAGAGACCAGGTGTCGCTGACGCCGTCGTAGGCGACGATGTCCTCGTCCTCGAAGGCGACACCGCCCACACTGCCGCCGCCCGTGGACGTGATGTAGATGACCCCGACTGGCCCGCCAGGCGCACCAAATTCAAACGCTCCTATGTCGGGGGCTGCGCCGGAATACGCACTGGGTGGAAGATCCAGAACCGTCTCGCCTTGCCAGACGAAGAACGCCGCACCGGCATCGATCGCTGGACTCCCCGCAGCCAGCTCCAGATCCGTCGTGAGCAAGGGATCCGCAAAGACACTGCTGCCGACGTCCACGTTGGAGCCGCTATTATTAGTGCCGTTGTTGAAGAACAGGTTGTAAGCCAACTCGGAGTTGGCGTCGACTTTCTTGACCGCGATCGCCGAGTGACCGACGAAGATGTTGTTGAGCACGACGGTGTTGTCACCGCCGGTGATGCCATGGCTGTTGTTGGCAAAGGTGTTGTTGAGGATGTTTATGCGCTCGGGTATGCTGGCGGCCCGAAAGTCCTCGATCGAAATCGCTC